>CANIZU010000005.1 GCA_947472115.1 Flavobacteriales bacterium
ACGCCAAACGTCAGTCAACCAAAGATTTAATTACTGCTGAAGAGGCCATCGCCAATCGTTGGAAACACGACGGCATCGTAGTAGAGCCCAAACAAATAGGCATTCATGCAATTGAAGTTCCTTTGTCTGATTTGGTGGATACCATCGACTGGACACCTTTCTTCCAAACATGGGAATTGGCCGGTCAATACCCTGCAATTTTGGAAGATGAAATCGTGGGATCTGAAGCCAAGAAATTGCTTCACGATGCCAAAACGATGCTGTACGATTTGGTCGATAACCAAAAATTGAGCGCCAAAGGCGTTTGGTATATTTTACCTGCCAAGAAATTCGGAGAAAATGTAAGAGTGTATAATTCCACGGAAGAAGCAAAGAACGATAAGGATGGATCAGCGGCATTGGAAACCTTCCACTTTTTACGCCAACAACGTAAAATGGCCGGCGGCTTGCCAAACTATTCTCTGGTAGATTTTATCGCCGATAATCAGGTGGATTACTTTGGAGGATTCGCAGTAACAACGGGCATCGGCTTGGAGCCTATTGTAGCCGCATTCGAAGCAGAGCACGATGATTATCAATCCATCATGGCCAAAGCCCTAGCAGACCGATTGGCAGAGAGTTTTGCGGAGACATTGCATAAAAAGATAAGAACTCAATTCTGGGGTTACGCCGATGAAGACCAGTTGAGTAACGAAGACCTCATCCGCGAAAAATACCAGGGCATCCGGCCTGCGCCCGGCTACCCCGCCTGCCCAGACCACACAGAAAAATCTACGTTATTTAACCTACTTGGTGCACCCGAATCTGCAGGTATCATCCTAACTGAATCGATGGCCATGCTACCCGCTGCCTCCGTTAGCGGCTGGTATTTTGCCCACCCCCAAAGTAAATACTTCGGACTGGGTAAAATCAATAAAGACCAAGTGGTGTTATACGCAGAAAGTAAAGGTATGGATTTAGAAACCGCGGAACGCTGGCTCAGCCCGGTGCTTGCTTACTAATTCTCTGTTACTTTTTGAACGGATTCGAATACGCCGGATTCTTGATGAATACCGTATCGGTCATTGTCAATAAATATGCCTTCAAATCTGCCTTCTGCTTTGTAGAGAGTAGCAACTGCCTGCTGCTATGCGCTGTTAACATCGGACTAATCGTAGGCGATTGAAAGTTCATATTGTCGCTGTAATGATCAATCACCTGATCCAAAGTAGTAAACCTGCCATCATGCATATATGGGCCCGTCAATGCAATATTTAACAATGTTGGCGTCTTAAACAATCCCCTATCCATAGGGTTGTTTGTGATTGCACCATAACCCTTATCACTGAAGCTTCCATCCAAACCATTGTTCGCAATTCCACCCATATCAGGGTTGTTCTGTTGGGCCAATGCCCCGCCATGACAATGGAAACAATCGGCACCGGTTGTTAAGCCAGTAGGAACATCAAAATTTACCAATCCATTGAAAAGCAGAGCGCCGCGCTGTTGCCCATCGTTTAGCAATGAGAAACGTCCTGGAAAAAAATCATTGAATAAACTATTTTGGCTCACAATCGACAGTAGAAACTGTTCCATCGCCTTTGACATATCGAAAACATTGGGCTCAGCTCCAAAGGCTTTATCGAAATATTCTACATAACGCTTCGCCTTGGCCAATCTCTTGGATAACAAAGGTAGGGTCATTGCCATCTCATTGTGCGCTTGAATGGGCTCAAAAACCTGATCACGCAGCGTGGTTTGCCTGGCATCCCAAAAGAACTTCTTACTGTAGGCTAAATTAATGAGCGAAGAAGAATTTCGGCCCGTTTTTAGTCCATAAATTCCATTGCTATATTTTACTGGATCCGCAAATGCATTTTCTTGTCGATGACAACTGCCACAGCTCACCGTGCTATCAAACGACAAAATCGGATCATAAAACAACATCCGTCCCAAGTAAATACCTTCTTCTGTAAAGGGATTGTCCGATGGCAAATTCGGTAACCCAAACTTACTTACAGGAAAGATAGTGGTAGGGTCAATAACCGTAGGCACATACTTTGTCCCACCCTGATTGGTCAATGGATCTTTGGGGTCTTTCCGACAAGCAGAAAAAACCAATACTAAAATGAACCCGAGCCAAATTCTATTTTTCATTGCTCTTACGGAGTGGGTACTTCAAATGCTTTAAAATCTGTAAGATTCGACAATAAGCGAGCCATTAAGGCGGCTTCTTTTGTGCCCTCAGAATGCGAAACCGCACCTTTTTTCAATTCTACACCTTGGAACAATTTATTGACGTGATAATTGAAATCGACTTTGGTCAGTTTACCTGTCGCCACGCCAATCAAACCACTAGCACCATCTATCGCTCCCACCGTGACAATAAATTCACGTTTCATCCCATCTGTGGCGGCATGAAAACTCATCCCTTTGTTAAATATTGCCGTTAGACTATCTTTATAATTACCGTCGATGGCTTGAAAAATATATCCTCCAGCCCAGCCCCAATGCATACCCGTCAAATTGCCATTTAATGGATGCTCAGGTCCCCATTGATTTGGATCTCCATGGTTCACCGCAGAATCTAAACCGAATGTAAACTTCACGGCCTTATATGATCCTTCAGGTACTTCGTAATCAAATTGGGTGCGACCCTTCTTAAAATCAATCCACTGATAACCGTCGCCCAATAACACCTCGGTTCCGTCTTCTTTTACCAAAGATAGTTTAGAGATGATCATTCCAAAATTGAGGAATTGTATGTATTCCGGTTGAGTTACGTTGTTTTTAACATACCCCGACAAAAAAGTGAGTGGCTGACCTTCCCACAAGGCCGTAAAGTTCAATTGCACACCCGTTTTAATTGGCGCCGGTGGCGGCTTGATTGGTTCTTCACCACAAGACTGCATTCCCACAACCAATGCCATTGAAACGGCTAAAACGCCCAAAAACCACTTATTTATTTTAACCATCATTGCTTAATCAGTTTATACGAATATACAAAATTACCGTCGTTAATTCTAAGGAAATACGGACCAGACGACATCGTTTCAAGACCAATCGTGAATACGCTTGTTGCTCTTCCATTGGTTCCGCCTGTCATCATTTTCTGACCCAAAGCATTGTATAATTCAAAATCAATCACGGATGGATTCCGCGCAAAAATTTGAAATGCGCTCTGGGCAGGATTTGGGAAAATCACAAATGCCTTTTGTTGCACTTTATTCAAATTCATACCGCCAACGCTGGCCTTAGCTAACACCCTAACATTAGGGTCAAAAATCATCGTATCCACCTGAAAGGGCATCCGGATTTTCATCGATTCACTCAAGGATTTTGGCTCCCAAATAATCAGGGAATCCCGCCCTTCGCCGCGCACCAAAACCGGCACCTTGATATGCCAAAAAGGGACACTGCTATGCGATGGCGTTTGATCACATTGGATAGTAAGTTGATCACCTTTTTGCTTCCAATTGATCTTTAAATAGGGAAATCCCTCACCAAAATACCATTGCTTAAAAAACGTATCGAGATTACGGCCGCTGGCTTGTTCCATGCACTGCTCCAACGATGTTGTTGTGCCAAAGCCATAACTCCTGCCGGTACCGGTAAGATAAATCCTACAACCCTTAAAAAAAGCCGAATCGCCAATTTTATCTCTCAGCATATGCAATACCCAAGCCCCCTTGTTGTATGTCAGCCTGCCGTTAAATAGACTCCCCACATTCAAAGTATCCGTGGGGAAAACACTGCCATCATCCTTCCCTGTTACATCGCCACGCATGCCTCTCAATCGCTGCAACCAGTCCGCTTTGGGTCGAAGATATTCAAACGTGATTGCTGTTAAATACGTCGCAAATCCCTCATTCAACCACAAATCCTGCCAAGTAGCACACGTCACTTTATCGCCAAACCACTGATGTGCCAATTCA
Source organism: Flavobacteriales bacterium (assembly GCA_947472115.1). Taxonomy (GTDB): domain Bacteria; phylum Bacteroidota; class Bacteroidia; order NS11-12g; family UBA955; genus UBA955. The sequence continues at coordinate 3,915 of CANIZU010000005.1, forward strand.
TGTGCCATCAAATCGAAAGAGAAATTCACCATGAAACTCATGGTTTGATGCTCCATACCCCCACCCCATGTAAATTGGGCGTGACCATATTTCTCCTCCACAAAGGGATATCGAACAAATAAACTATCGAATAATCGAATGATGGGCAAAACTTGCTTGGTTTCCTGCTGCGCTGTGGTCAAAAACTGAGGAAACACATAATTCAATACCGGCAAGGGCTTTACTCTCCCCACCAACGGAGCATATTGGGTGTACTGCGCATAGTTCGTCACCGCAAAAGCCACCAAATACGTCGCTATCGGATAACGATGTTTCCAAACCATCAAATGAGTGGTATCGTTGATCACTTGGTCCCTGATCACAACTCCGTTCGATGCCGCGAGCAAACCCGTATCGGTAAAGACCCAAACATCCAAACTGTCAATTTTATCGTGCAAACTTTGCTTGCAAGGCCACCAATACTGTGCACCATAAGGTTCACTCAAAGTATGAACGATAGGACCCTTCATGTGATTGTCGATCGTGAAATAACCGAATCCGCCCCCATTCGTTGGATTGCCTTGGTATCGAATTCCCACGGAATCTCTCTCGCCCGCTTTCCATCCACCTGGCTTGTAAGCGTATAAAAAGTTGCCCGCCCTTCTATATTTCAACGACCCGTCCTTGCCGTATACATCGTCAACAGTAAGGTTAGCAGTAAGATCAAAACCCACCGAATCCGTATTGTTCACGATAGTAAAATGCGCCATTACATCACCCTTTAAATAGGCATTCCGACGTGGATTTACCCACCATTTACATCGGTTATAATCAATTAAATAGCCGTGATTTACCCCCGAATTGGATCGGCGTTGTAGTTGATGTTCGATGCGACCATGCTCTTTACAAATCCATTCTTCCGGCAGTGACTGACCAAAGACAGGAAATGTGCAAATCAGCATTATCAAACAAAAAAATCCACCACGCATAATACAAAGTTCCACCATCCGCAATGGCTTTCCAAATAGAAAGATACAAAATGGAAAATACACAAGTGATGCACAATAGAAAGTTACACAGTTTAACTCGCCTACCTTTGTTTTATGAAGTTCAAATGGCTGCCCCTTTTCTTGATAATTTTGTTGGGTTGCATTTGGGGTAGTTCCTTCATGTTGATCAAAAGAGGCTTAGCCGTTTTCACCCCAATTCAAGTCGCCGGTCTTAGGCTTTTTCTTGCAGGAGTATTTCTAACTCCCTGGGTTTATCGATATTCCTGGGGCTCCAAATCCATGGTTTTGGACGAAGCTACAGGCCAAAAAGTGAAGCTATTACAACCCAAAGATTATTACTATCTCTTCATGACGGGCCTTTTGGGCAATGCCATTCCTGCCTTTCTATTCAGCACGGCAGGCAAGTTGATTCCAAGCGGACTTAGTGGCATTCTTAATGCGTTTACTCCGATGTTCACCTTGATTGTTGGGGCGATATTATTCAAAAGCGCATTGTCAAAAAATGGCTTTCTCGGCGTATTGGTTGGTTTGATTGGCGCTGTTTTTTTGCTAGGTCCCTCCATCCTAGGTCAAGAAGGAATGGAAATCAATTTATCAGGCGCCTTGATGGCTTTGAGCGCTGCGATGCTTTATGGATACAACATCAATTTGATCAAAATCAAACTCGCCAACATTCCTCCGATGGCTAAAACGGCTTATCCTTTTGTTTTCATGGGGATCCTATATTCGTTTGTGCTTTGGCAAACTGGCGCGCTTGAAAATTATCAAATACACAATACTGTGACTGCGGGCAATTTTCTGCCCGATAATCAATTTGCCTTGTTATGCATCTGTATTTTGGGTGTGCTGGGTTCTGCCTTGTCGATGATTATGTTTAACTACCTCATCGAACACACCACCGCCGTGGTTGCATCAACGAACACATTCGTGATTCCCATTGTGGCCGTTGCCTGGGGATTATTTGACCAAGAACCCATCCATTGGAATATGATCGTAGGATTATTATTGTCGTTGGTTGGGGTTTATATGGTGATGAAAAAAGAAAGTTAATTCCCCTGTACCTTTGTAATAACGAAGTCATGAATATCCAAAAAATACTATCTGAATTAGGCATTGGCAGCACCTTGTCGCCCGCAAGCACTGGTTTAAATTCAATCCATGTCAACCAGCCACGTACTAGACATATTTCCTCTCCAGTAGACGCTAAACCAATTACAACGGTTGAGTTCTCGGATATCAATACATACAATCAGGTGGTGGAAACCGCTCAAGCGGCGTTCGCCGTTTGGCGTCATTTCCCCGCGCCAAAGCGCGGGGAAATCGTCCGCCAAATCGGCGACGCCCTCCGTGCAAACAAAGCCAATCTCGGTGCACTTGTAAGCTATGAAATGGGAAAAAGCCTCCAAGAAGGCCTCGGCGAAGTCCAAGAAATGATCGATATCTGCGATTTTGCTGTTGGACTCAGCCGTCAACTCCATGGTCTTACCATGCACTCGGAACGACCCAATCACAGGATGTACGAGCAGTGGCATCCCTTGGGCATTGTAGGCATCGTAAGCGCTTTCAACTTCCCCGTGGCTGTATGGTCATGGAATGCAATGCTCGCCGCAATTTGTGGCAACGTTTGCATCTGGAAACCCTCGGAAAAAACTCCAGCCAGTGGTGCAGCCGTACAAAATATCCTTCAATCTGTACTCAAAGCAAACGACCTCCCCGAAGGGATTTTCTGCCTCGTACAAGGCGATAAAGAAATCGGTGAAGCCATGAGCCACGACGAACGCATAGCTCTCATCAGCGCTACAGGCAGCACCCGAATGGGTAAACGCGTAGCTGAAGTCGTTGGAAAACGCCTCGGGAAATCAATCCTAGAACTCGGTGGCAATAACGCCATCATCCTCACTCCCGAAGCTAATCTAGAAATGGCCATGGTTGCCATCGTTTTTGGTGCCGTAGGTACAGCTGGACAGCGTTGCACAACCACAAGACGACTTATCATCCATAGCAGTATCTTTCAAGATGTAAAAGAAAAATTGATTCGCGCATATGGTCAGCTGCGCATCGGAAATCCACTTGATGAAAACAACCACGTGGGTCCCCTCATCGACAAAGATGCCGTAAACGCCTATTTAGAATCCATCGAAAAGCTAAAATCAGAAGGAGGCAAAGTACTTTACGGTGCAGAAGTGCTATCTGGAGATCAATATTCAAGCGGTTGCTACGTAAAACCAACCCTTTGCGAAGCCCAAAATCATTTCGAAATTGTCCAACACGAAACCTTCGCTCCCATCCTTTATTTGATGCAGTACGATACCTTGGACGAGGCAATAGCGTTGCAAAATGGGGTACGACAAGGACTATCAAGTGCCATATTCACCAATAACTTGCAAGATGCGGAACAATTCCTAAGTGCTTGGGGATCCGATTGCGGAATTGCCAATGTCAATATTGGGACTTCTGGCGCAGAAATCGGTGGTGCATTTGGAGGAGAAAAGGAAACAGGTGGCGGTCGTGAAAGCGGCTCTGATGCCTGGAAAGCCTATATGCGCCGTCAAACCAATACCATTAATTACGGCAAAACACTGCCCCTGGCTCAAGGAATCAAATTTGATCTGTAATACAGGGTTGATTAAAACTGCTGTCCGATAAAGAAGTGCACCTGTGTGGCCTTGCCACTCGCAGGAACCTGCTTGTAATCAAATCCATAGGCCCAATCTAAGCCTATCAAGCCAAACATTGGCATAAACAATCGAACGCCAACACCTGCTGCACGCTTCAATTGGAATGGGTTGTATTTATTCATGCTAGACCAAGCATCACCCGCTTCTGCAAATGCCAAGATATAAACTGTGGCAGTCTGACTATTGGTAATAGCCTGCCTCAATTCAACCGTAAATTTATTGAAAATCGGAGCACCCGCCTGAGCACCCATCGCCGTTTGTGAAATCGTATAGTTGTCGTATCCACGCTGTGAAATAATTTCCGTTGCAGCAATGTTGTAACCAAAGATACCTGCTCCACCCACCTGAAAACGCTCAAAGAATGTGAGTCCCAACTTGGGATTATACGCACCCAAAAATCCCATTCTCGCCTTGGCCATCACCACCAGTTTCTTATACACCGGAGTATACCATTCTACATCCAACTTACACTTATAGAATTCCGCCCATTTGTAACGTTCATTTAAGCTCAATTTGCTATAATCCTTGCCATTAATCAACGACAAGGGAGGGGTAGCCTGAGCGGAGAACATAAACTTACTACCCGACATAGGATAGGTGAAATCACTCAATGAATTTCTGGTAATCTCCATTGTGGTAGATGGATTGTACGATATCCCATTAAATCCTTTCGGGAATCCATAAAAGCCACCATCCATATTTTTCATGCTGTACTTCTGAAAACTCATGGACAGTGAAATATTGAAGAAGTCGTCTGGCCACTTCAATCGCTTTCCAAAGTTGACCAAATAAGTAGTTGATGTCAATGATTGATGCAACGGATCTGTTTTTAAACGATAATCAAAACTGTTCACCGTATGATTCATCATCACACTCAAATTGTTAGGCTTCTTTCCGCCAAACCAAGGTTCAGAAAATGAAAAAGTATATCCTTGATAGTTGGCCCCGTTGCTCTGTGCACGTAAACTCAATTTTTGACCATCCCCTGTTGGAACAGGGCTCCACGTCTCCGGACTCAATAATTTCCGACGACTAAAATTGTTCAACATAATACCGGCGGTACCAATCAATGTTGGCGTTCTACTATATCCATTTCCGCCATAACCTCCACTCAATTCAATTTGATCAGAAGGTTTTTCTGCCAAAATATATTCGATATCTACAGTTCCGTCTGAGGCGTTTGTCTTAGGGTTGACATTCATCTGAGCGGGATCAAACAGTCCCAAAGCACCCAAATCCCTCATCGTCCGCTGAATATCACTTTTAGAAAAAACATCCCCAGGTTTGGTCCTAACCTCCCTCTGAATTACACGATCCGAAGTTTTTGTATTGCCTTTCCAAAACACCTTACCAATGGTAGCCCGTAAACCCTCATTGATCATGATGTCGATGTCAATACTGTCGCCATTAACACCCACCTCCATCGGCTGAATTTGGAACGATAAATAACCATCATCCATGTATAAACTCGAAATGTCATACCCGTTAAGGTTGGCCGACAGTTTCTCGTTAAGTACAGTTTGATTAAATAAATCACCCCTCTTGATAGAAAGCATTGAATCCAACAAACCTGTGCGATATTTCAAATTGCCCTTCCATCTGATTTTTCCAAATCGGTATTGATGTCCTTCAAATAAATTTATGTGCAAGACGATACGATTTTCTGAAATCAATTCTACACTGTCGGAGATAATCCTAGCATCCCTAAAACCCTTAGACAAATAGTATTTGATGATATTTCCTCTTTCATCTTCAAACTTAGAATCGATGAATTTAGATGATTTCCAAAATTTAAACTTATGAACCAGGGGTTTAAAATCCTTGATTTGCAATGTCAAATCCTCGCTAGTAACTTTCTCATTACCCGTAAATTCAACCCTTTGTACTTTAACCTTTAAACCTGGCTTAACATCAAAGTCGAAATTCTCATATCCAGGCAAAATGATGATACTATCGTTGGCGCCGGTCTTAAATCCCTGTCTTCTCATTACTTCAACCTTGGCATTATAAAATCCTTTCTCTTTGTAGTACTTAATAATCTTCGCTTTGCTTTGATTGATTAAATCAGGCGTAATGTACATGCCCTGCTTTAGTCCCACTTCTTCTTTTAACGTCTTTGCGTTTGCGTTGCTCAAATTCAAGAAACGGTGTCCCGCCAAACGTGGTTGCTCCTCAACGCGAAACTGCACCACCACTGAACCATCATCAGCCGTTTGAAAAAATACTTGAACATCGCTAAAATATTCCAATTGCCAAATTTTCTGAATGGCGTTGCTGATTTCGGGACCGGGAATTCTAATTAATTGACCCACCGACAGACCTGTCGCAAAAATGGTGTTGGACCTAGAAAACGGTTTGTTATTGACTTCGTAAGCAACTACATTTCGGATTTTATAGGTTGTTGGCTCAATAAAATCGTAATTTATCATAGGAGCATTGCGATAAAAACTATCCGCTGTTTGGCCGAATAAGCCATTCACAAGCCAATAGGCAAATGCTATGATGATTCCCTTTTTCAATTGTTACGCAATTTGCTCACTAGTTTTTCCAAAACGGCGTTCTCTGCCTTGATAATCGACGATTGCCTTATAAAAATCGTCTTTTGCGAAGTCAGGCCACAAAACTGGAGTGAAATACAATTCACTATATGCAATCTCCCATAACAAGAAATTACTGATTCTCTGCTCACCACTCGTTCTTACCAATAAATCGGGATTGGGAAAACATGAGGTATTTAGTGCTTTGTCCAATATTCCGTCATTGATGTCCTCTGGGGCCAATTTACCCTCTTTTACCTCAATGCCAATTCGTTTAACCGCCTCAATAATATCCCACCTTCCACTATAACTCAACGCCAATACCAGAGTAAGCCCATCATTTTCTGCCGTTTTTGCCTTGGTTTTATCCAGCTGCGTTTGACATTTCTTTGGCAATTTTGTCAAATCGCCAATTGTAGCCAACTTGATTTTATTTTTCATTAATGTGGGCAGCTCTGACTCAATTGTATCCACCAACAATTCCATGAGTGCATTCACTTCTTGTTCTGGCCTTGTCCAATTTTCGGTAGAAAAAGCATAAAGAGTGAGGTACTTAACGCCTATCTCTGCGGCAGATTCGATTGCCGCTCTCACTGCTTTTACGCCTTGACGGTGACCAAAAATACGAAGGTGGCCTTTTTGCTTAGCCCATCTTCCATTCCCATCCATGATGATAGCCACATGCTGTGGAACACGATCGGGTATGATTTGATATTGGGTCAAAAGATCACTCACTGAAATGCAAATTTACCTACAAACTTGTGGAGTAAACCTATATGAGAAGGTTAAACCCATAAAATAATACCAATCCTTTAAATGCGTGTCGCCACGCATCGTTCCCTGTGCCAATTTTCCCCCGCCAGTCAATACCTGAGCTTGAGAATATTCGGCCGCTCCAATGCCTTGTTGTTCTGAAATTGTTTTAAAATCTCCATACGATTTTCTAGTATCGTCCAAATAATCTGTAAATGTTTTTCTGAAAATGACTTCTGCTCCCACGATCCAGCCGCCTGAATTTTTGCGATTCGTTGCCCTCGTCTTTAAACCGAATCCAATGGGAATACTTGGTTGTAGTTGACTATAGGAACGTTTTTGCTGTTCTGTGCGAATGTTACGCAAATTGACGTCCTCTTTATCAAGTCGGTATGGATCAAACCAAAAACCCGAAAGTCCCAATAAAAAATAGGGCGTTGCTACCCCATCATTAATATTCATTCCAAACGGATGGAAATTGAATTCAACCATGCTACTTGCCTCATATATTTTCGTTTGAAAATTTAAATTTTGAAAGGACAAGCCCTTAATATCAGACGAGGTACCTTCAATCTGCAAGTAAGAAATCTGATTTCTAAGAGCGAAGTAACTGCTAAAATTGTATTTCTGATAGATGGCACCTGATGGCTTGAAGTGATTGGTGTTTAACCCCTTGCTGAAATCGCCATAATAATTGCTTACACCTGTGGTAAATCCCCATTCATTATGTCCAGAAAAATACTTCTGAGCAAAAAGTAGAGACGGCAAAAAAGCCATCGCAATGGAAAGAAATACCCCTACGAGTTTTTTCAAAGTTAAAAGGAGAAACAAATAGATTTGCCACCAATAATTTTCCTGGTAATGGTGACGTTTAAAAACATATACCAATCGGAGCCCTTTGTTGAACCCCTTGGGTTACCCATGTAAAATCTTTCGTATGGTAAGCCGGTAGAAGGATCCACTTGCTCGGAGCTTCTGTCTTTCAACGCCGCCGCCAAATAACCGTTAGCGCCACCCACAATTTGATCATCCACATAATCCATACTCACATCATCCAAATAATCTGTGAAGGTTTTTCTTGCGCCAAATTCGATACCCCAAGCCCAAAAATCATCTACTTGCTGCTTAAATCCTACACCCAGAGGAATAGAAATCTGTGTCAAATTATAACGCTTACGATCATTGTATTTGGTTGTTCCTTGTCCCTCTGTACCCAAAGTCTGCAATTCTATCCATTGCCCGTCATATTGCTCCAATTGAACATTGTGTAAAGCCTGACCTTGCGCATCAACCATTCCTGGCATATAATGAAACTGCGTAAGAGGATTGAATTTAAATACGCCAATTCCAGCAAATAAAAATGGAGTATACGGTGTGGCACGCGTGGTTTCTTCGAATCCCAAAATATTCCATTCGCCAATGGCAGAAAACTCAACAATGTTACTCTTGAAATTGAGATTTCTTTGACCTCGTGTAATGTCCAAAGGATTGCCAGCTTGATCTAAGTGCTGAAAAGCAATATCACTCTTATAATTTTGATCATTGCCACTGATTTGTCCAAATACCGCATTTCCGCGAAGTGTAATGAAGTCATTGTAATTGAACCTACAAATTAGTCCACCCATCATGTGCGTTTCATTCATCGCAACACCCCTAGACAAATCGCCCATATAATTAGAGCCACCAAAGGTGATACCCGCTTCAATGGGTTTTCCTTTAAATCTTTTTTTCGCTTGGGCTGACGCGTTTGCAATACTTCCCAAAGCAATCAAGATGACCAAAGTTGTTTTAAAGCGTTTCATGAATTGAATGCAGTTTAATAGCAAATTTAAGCGCTAAACATTGGTTTTCCTACAATATCTGATACATACCGTATCTGAAAATGCAAAAATGACGTTTTTAACGACTTAATTCGATTGATCTACCAGGTAATAAACGCCCATTGTAATATAATTTCTAAGCCATGGAATACCGGCAAATAAGGCGTTTTGCGTTCTAGGTTTAATTCCAAATTTATATTCATATATAGGATTGAATAAGTAGAATTTCTTGCCACAAATCGACAAACGACAGGACTTACAAATTTTCAAAAACCGCTCTATGGAAATCCCTGTGCTCCGGATTTCCTCCATCGTTTTGATACCATTGGGCTTAACACCCAACATCCTCAGAATCAATGGATAAAATCTCCCTGGTAACAAATGATAATAAGGCAATTTAGAAGCCCATTTTTGAGGCAACACCTGTTGATGACCTCCATAAGGCATTTGCCAAGGTGGAAACGCAAAAAATACCTTGCCTCCGGGTTTCAGAAATCGCGCCAACTGAGGCATGAACCTAGCTTGGTCAGGAATGTGCTCAATTACATCTTTCAAAATAATCAAATCAAAACGAGTTCCTAAATCCGTTTCAGGTATCACATCATAAATGTCTTTATTTAAAAATTGAACAGCCCCCGTTTCTAACTCGGATTTCATAAATTCTCGGGCAAATTCCAATCGATTTTCTTCCAATTCGATGCCAGTACATTTGTAACCCATATCTGTAAAAGCCTTAAGAACGCCGGCCTCACCACATCCAATTTCCAAAACCGTCATGTCCGCAGGAAATGTCCAATTGCTCTGCAAAAATGGTATTATATGCCCCACTGTAACCTGATGAGTCATATCAAAATACCGCTGCTTATTCCCGTGAAATTCGTACATGCTTAATTAAATAGTTCTAGGTTTATTATGGTGTTTACCGCGCAAATTTAAGGTTTTAACAGAGGAGAAATCGCCGATTTTAATTCATCCTGTGCAACAAAACCAGAATATCTTTTTGTTTCGCCCCCATTTTGAAATAGTATGAGGGCAGGCACCGAAGCTATTTTCATGGAAGAAACCAACTGCGGATTGCCATCGTAATCCACATAAATCACTTTTAGTTTTCCGCCACAATCTGCAATTAATGAAGGCATAAACGCTTTCATTTTTTTGCAGGGTGCACACCAAGTGGCATTAAAATCTACCAATACAACGGAATCTTTCGCCGCTTGTATCATCAACTTTAATATCTGAAGAGTCATTCCCTTATTGGGGTTGAAATTTCCAACCTCAACGGGGTGATTTTCTGCAATCCAACGACTGATACCCCCTTGCATTTCATAGACCTTTGTAAAGCCAATGTCGAGGAGGGTTTGAGCGGCGGCCGCGCTGCGGCCGCCGCTCAAACAATATACATACACCGACTGCGTCTTATCTAAATTACCAATCCGACTGTCAAAATCCGATCCATTATAATCAATATTCAAAGCGCCCGCCAAATGACGCTCCCCAAACTCACCGGGCGTTCTCACATCTAACAAAATCCTTTCACCCTCCGAAGCGATCTTCTTCTCAAATTCTTGAGGCCCCAAAGACACTGATTTCTGAGCCACCCCCGTTCCACAGGAAAACAAAGCAACCATCAAAAACAAAAAACCACATCGATAAATCCTTACCATATTACAAAGATGTGCTCGTTGTGCCAAAATTCAACACCGATTTCTTAAAATCCCTCAACGAAAACTGCAAAAGATAATCCCTGCTACACGTTATCTTTGAAGAATGCAAGGATCAAAAACTGTAGCCGCCACTATCATCATTGCCTTTTTTACCGGCTGCAATATTTCATTGCCAACCATCACCGTGCCAACCAATATTTCGGAAATCAACGCCAAAATTGCTGTACCTAAGGCACTCTCTCAAGAAGAAGCAGGACAAGGACTTAAAGAAGCACTCAAAAAAGGAGTCGCCAATGGCACCGAAGGCCTAATGAAACCCGGTGGATTCGCTCAAAGCCTAGCTTATAAAATCCTATTGCCCGAAGAAATCAGAAACCTCGAACAAAAAATCCGTGGTAATGCACTTCTCAATGCGGCCATCGGCAAAGAATTAGATAAAACCATAGACGCCATGAATGTTGGTGCCGAAAAAGCCATGTCAAAAGCCCTTCCCATTTTTACCAACGCCATCACCAATATGAGTTTTATGGATGCCATGAAAATCCTAACAGGTGGTCAAGGCGCCGCAACCCAGTACCTCAAAACAAATACAACAACCCAACTGAGTCAAGCCTTTCAGCCAGAAATCAAATCCGCACTGGAGTCTGTAGCCGTCTACAACCACTGGACACCCATCGTAAATACCGTAAACAAAAACAAAAAACTCCTCGGTTTAACTGCAGATGTAAACCCAAATCTCGAACTTTACGTAACCGAAAAAGCGATGTCAGCCCTCTTCCAAGAAATTGAAATTCAAGAGAACGCCATACGCAAAGATCCTATCAATCGCACCAGTGAAATACTGAAAAAAGTTTTTAATTACGCCGACCAAAATTAAATTCTGCCTTGATTCGCCGCCTCTGTATATGGTGCTTTATTATTTTGGCCACATTGCCGATATACCTGCGCGCGCAGTCCGAATCCCTTTCCAAACGAATTACTATCAATTACGATGGCCCCGATTTTCTTGTCGTTCTGAACCAGATTTCCCAGCAAACCCAAATCCGTTTCGCTTATCAATCCAATATCTTACCCAGTAAAAAATCGTTCGCCATTCACATCTCCAATACCCAAGCAAAAAAAGCAATTCGCGATGTCCTACATCAACAAGGACTAGATTATACAGTCAATCCTGATGATATTTTGGTGATCACCAAATGGTCGCATTCCAATCACCCAACTTCAGATTCAATCTACAATCAAAACATCAATGTTGTCGCCGGCAGAATCACACAATCTGGTACCGCTGAACGCTTGGTTAAGGCTTCCGTTTTCCTTCCCCAACTAAACCTCTATCAACTCACCGACGAGTTTGGGGTTTTTAAATTCCCCATCCGATCAAAACACGGGACCGTTAAACCAGCAAACAGCAAACCAAACGGTGATTCACTCTTGCTCATTGTAACCTACCCCGGGTTTCAAGCTTATTTCGATACCCTTTTTTATCAGCGCGATTATTTCTTGAATATCCAGATGATTCCTCAGCTAGAAAGAATTGAAACTACGTTGATTACGGCAAAAAATGACATCTCCAGACCCAGTGTAAAAATGGGCATGTCGGATCAATTCAATATTTCCGCAGCCAAATTAAACAAAATGCCTTCCCTACTTGGTGAGGCCGATGTTTTGCGATCTCTTAGCCTAAATCCAGGTGTAGTCAGCGGATCCGAAGGCATGCTGGGAATGTATGTCAGGGGTGGGGCAGCCGACCAAAACTTGGTCATGCTCGATGAAGTCCCTGTGTTTAATGCTTATCACCTGTATGGCATGTTCAGTACTTTCAACAGCGATATTGTGAAAAGTGCCCAAATGAACCGAGGTAGTTTTAATGCGGAATACGGCGGACGCCTAAGCAGTGTGATTACAGTGCAAAGCATCGATGGCAATGACAATCAATGGCAAGGCAATGTGTCTCTGGGGTTATTAACCAATAAAGTCTTGTTCCAAGGGCCAATTTGGAAAAACCGAACCACCATCGCCGTGGCCGTTAGAAGATCCAATTTTGATTATCTCACTCAGCCCATCGTTCAGGCCATTTTCAAGGACAGCAACAATATCAATCTTTATAATTTTTACGATATCAATGCAAAGCTAAACCATCGATTTAGTGAAAAAAGCAGTCTTTCATTCACCTATTACGCCGGCGGTGATAAGGCCTCATTTGTTGAAAAGCATCGGGTCGCTAATTTGGAAAAAGACTATTCCCAAAAGAGGGAACAAAGCAACGCTTGGGGCAATCAAATAGCGAGCTTGCGTTGGCAATATATGCCAAATGAAAAAACACGATTCACAGCAAAAGCGCACGTCAGCCAATACGATTTTAACCAACATAATGATTTCAGTTTAAAGGTAAATTATCGAAGCGACACGGTAAAAAAAGTAGACGACTATACTTCTTACAACCTGAAGAATGGCTTAAAAGACATTGATTTGAGTGCCAAAATTGATGTGCAAATGAACAAATTCCTTGGCATCCGATTTGGCGGCGGATACACCCAACACACATTTACACCCGGCGATAGAACACTTTATACCCAAATTGATAGCGTGAAAAGAACGTATCAGTACAACGATAAAAAGGTGATTACTCCCGAAATATACAGTCACGGTCAAATCGAATATCACCACCCCAAAATCGGTTATTTTGATTTGGGTTTACGGATTACCTATTTTGGTTTGGGTGAGAAACAGTATTATGTTCGACCTGAGCCACGATTCAATTATCGCTATAAAGTCAATCAACGAACATGGGTGAAAGCCTCCGCCTCGCAAAACATTCAATTCTTTCACCAATTGAACAACCTCGCCATGGGACTTCCAAGTGATTTGTGGGTACCCTCGGTAGCCGGTCTTGAACCCTCAAAAGCACGTCAGTCCGCCATTGGAATGACGCGTGCCGGAAAAAATTACCAATTGAGTTCGGAGATTTTCTACAGAAAATTCTACAACCTACTCGAATATAAGGAGAATGCCGTTTATGCCACATCCGCAGTAAACTGGGAACAAATGGTTACCCAAGGCAACGGAGAAGCTAAGGGGATGGAACTGCTAATTGAAAAGACCACGGGCAAACTCACAGGATGGGCCAGTTATACTTTGATGTACAATAACCGTCAGTTCAACCAAATCAATCAAGGCAAGGTCTTTCCTTCTAGATACGATAGGCGCCACAACATCAACCTCGTAGGGATATATCAGCTTTCTAAAAAGTTTACCATCAGCGGCACATGGACATTTAATACCGGTTTTGCTTATACATTGCCCTCTGGGATTTATCCTTCGCCAACCGCAACAGATCCATACGCTGAAATATACATTTACGGGAATCGCAATAATGCCAGAGCCCGTGCCAATCATAGATTAGACCTTTCCGCCCAATATGTGATAAAGAAAAAATCATACCTACAAACCTGGTCGTTTGGCGTTTATAATTGTTACAACCGCCAAAATCCATTTTTTATCACCGTAGCCTACAACCCTCAAGGCAATAGAAGTCTTTACCAATTAAGTTTGTTGCCGATTATCCCTCACTTAAATTATCAAATCACATTTTGATCAACAGCAATTATATCGATAATAGTTGGAAGTGGGGTATGAAAAAGCTTTGGTTCTATTTCGTCGCAACCATTGTATTGATTCTGAGTTGCAGTCGTGAAATTCCACTACCAAAATCAGCAGAAATTGCAGCCGGTTCCGTAATTCATGTATTCCTACAACCCGATTCGTCGATCCAAGCCAATTGTAGCAAAGTAGTTGGGATTTTGAATCCATTCGAACCAGAATTATTCGCGTCGATTACTGTACGCCTTAATTCAAACCTGCCGTTCCCACTTACCGCCGGCATTCCCGGGGTTTACTCAAACGCCCTTTCGAAAATTAAAGCACGCGATACCGTACTGATCAAATATAATTCACCATCAGATTCCTTTCAATTAATTCAAATTATCCCTTCCAATATTACTTTTACCAAGACGGATTCACTTACAGAACCCGTGGCAGGAATTGGTATCACGCAAGGATTTAAAATTCAATTTCAAGATAGCGCAATTGATCAGAATTATTATCGCATTCATGCCAAACGGTTGATTCGTAAATACAGCCACGACAAAAACAATACTATCACAGACAGCACCCAATATTGGGAAACTCTGCGCATCGATGGGAATGATTTACCCTTTGTAAGGAACAACTACAACAACTATACAGAACAAGAAATTCTATTCAGCGATGAGACCTTTAATGGTGTATTGGCAACTTTTCATTTCTATAACTTACTGCCAAATCAGAATACCAATTTTGAAAAAACCTTGCGAGTAAGTATCACCTTGGAAAATCTGAGTAAGCCCCTCTACGATTATTACAATTCCCGAGCAGCCCACCTTTGGTCTCAAAAATCAATCACACAGTTGCCAGGGCCACTCACAGGGAACGTTCCAAATGGATATGGAGTGATTGGTGCTTTCACTCAATGCAATTGGGTGATAAAATATCCCTAATTACATACATCCCTCAATTATAATCGAAAATGCGCCGTAATCACTGTAGGCGGACGCAAACGTAGCGCTGAATTTGAACCAATCAATAACATCGCTTGAGTTTCCATACTTAAAGAAACCAATTCCCCAACGCGGTATTCAAAACCCCAGTGTAATTGTCCCAAAAGATTTACTTCCGTGGTGCTGAAAAAATTCGGCTGCGCAGTAGGGTCATCAAATATTTCCAACCCCACTCCGCCACCATAAAAATAATTCCATTTTCCATTGAGTCTTCTTCGGGTGTCATAATCAATTCGACCTCCAAACCAGTGAAATCCATCACCCCCGTCTACATCGAAACCTACATTCAATCGATACCCTGAATTTCTTTTATATGAGCGATACGTTAACGCATACATGTTCTGTTGCAATGGAATGGCATTGAACGGAAGAATTTGACCCAATAAAAAACTCGTATTAAAACCCAAATACGTTTGCTTCGCAACCGGCCTGGACATGCTAACGTTGTTAAAACTCTCATACACATTTTTAGATGGACTTGTGGTAATTACCCTCACTGTAGGGACAGATGCGGGTGTTGACCTCACTGCTGTTACTGGCTTTGTCGTGTCGCTTGGCGCCGAAGAGATCCCTTCATATTGAGCGCTCAGAACATTCAAAGCCCCAATAAATACGATTGCAATGTATTTCCTAATTCCCATTGAATTAAAACTTAATTGTCAGAAACACCGCAATGGGAACCATCGGAACAATATGAAAGTTATTCTTATTTTCCAAAGTCGTAATGGAACCATTTACGGAAAAAGTTCGGTCGGTTCGAGTGTATTGTGCATTCAATAGCGCTTCAGTATAAATTGCAATTCGATCTTGAAATCTCCAACCAAACCCACAAAGAGCCCCGAGGCTTCCCCCATATTCTTTGGCATCGGTAATTGAAGTTATTGGATTGCCTAAATCATTAAATTGGGTTGCCTCACTATGTGATTGACGAAAAATCCCGCGTGAATCTAATCCTCCATAAATATATGCTCCTTGTTGAAGTTCTGTACGCCATTCACGACCTAACACCAGAGATGCCCAATTCTCCGAACTCGCCCTATCAGGAAAATTAGATTGAGAATTTGTGCGAAATCCATTCATCCCCAATCTCCATGCGGCTCCTTGATCTGCGTCAATTTTACGAATCATAACTAAATAGGGGTCATCATTCATATTTCTACTCACATTTCCTGTGAATCTAGAAAGTGCCAAAGTAACATTGGTAGAGAATTCCCATTTTGTTTTCATTCTCAACAACGATGGTTGAGTGTTGTGAATACTCAAAGTATCAAGGCCAGTTTTTGTTGCACCTTCCAAAACGCCAATGGATTGTTTTGTGGTTTCAACTGTAGTGGCGCTTTCTGCATTGCTCTGAGCAACCAATTTCAGCGAGCTCAGAAATAAAAAACATACAAAAATGATATTTTTCAATTTTCCAATGTTCATGTTTATCATGTTTTATGACTGTTTAGTTTTCTTCTAGTAAAATTCGCAATTCAACTTCTTCGATCCTGGCACCAATAAGGGTTTTTATTACAAATTCAAAGGGTCCGTGATGAATTACCTCACCAACGGCAGGAATCCTCTCAGAGCAAAAAATAATATATCCCCCCAATGTGTGGTAATCTCCTTCTGGAATTTCTAATGCGTATTCTTCATTCAAATAATCCACTTCCAATCGAGCACTAAACAAATAGTGCTTATCTCCCAATTTGGTTTCAACCCTATCTTCTACATCAAACTCATCCTCAATTTCACCCACAATCTCTTCCAAAATATCCTCAACCGAAACCATGCCCGCGGTGCCGCCAAACTCATCAACCACCAAAGCAATACTCTTTTTTTCCTGAATGAACTTTCGCAACATGTCGTGCGCCTGCAAACTCTCATTGACAAATATCACCGGCCTGATTACACTTTGAACCGATTTGGGGTCATGAAACAAATCACTGTGATGCACAAAACCTATTACATGGTCAATATTGCCCTTGTATACTAGAATTTTAGAATGCGCAGAATCAACAAATCTAGCTCGTAATACATCCACTGAATCACTAACGTCTACACCAATCAATTCTGTGCGATGCACCATAAAATCTTTCACTTTGGCATCACTAAAATCCAAGGCATTGCGGAAAACCTCAGTATCAATTTCAACTGAATCTACATTCCCTGCATTCTCCAAAGAAGCAATGTAATTGTCCAAATCAACTTTAGAAAACACCTGGGTATTTTCAGTGATTTCTGTTTTAGTAAATACTTTTAACAAGAATGCTGAAATGCCTTTAACCACCTTAATCAAGGGCCACATGAACATGTGAGCAACCTTAAAAATGCCTATCATTCCATATATTAGCTTATCCGCATATAGCTTGAAAAAAGTTTTGGGTAGATACTCAGCAATCACCAAAACAATCAAAGTACTGCAAAGAGTAACCATGAAAAACCTCAGCAATTCCGAATTCATCCAAGCGACACCGTGAAAAGATGTATCTAGAATTTCACCCATGTAAATTCCGTAAATCACCAACCCAAGGTTATTTCCTACTAATACGGTACTAATAAAATCGCTAGGGTTTTTTACATACTTCGACAACCACTTACCACTGGTGCTATTTTCCTTAGACCGGAGTTCAATCCGCAAACGAGAAGCAGATAAAAACGCAATCTCCATACCTGAAAAGAAAGAAATCACCACCAACGACAATACTACTACCAACCAAGCGTTGGCATCCACCATCATTAAACTCAATACCGAAGGAGGGTCTATCATATTACACAAATATACCATCGAAAATATGGCAAAAAACGCAAGAACCAAATTTCGTGTTGTATTCCGCGCCTATCTTTGCCCTATGATTCGTATTGGTATCATTGGGGGAGGCCAATTGGGTATGATGAGCATCGAGGCCAAATACCAATCCCTACCCGTTGAATTTACAGTTTTAGAGCAATCCATCGACTGCCCCGCAGCCGCAATAACCAACCATTTTGTTGCAGGTAGCCTTCAAAATGCCAACGATATCCAAACATTGGCCAGCCAAAGCGATGTACTTACCTGGGAAATTGAACATATCAATGTCGATGCCCTCATTGCATTGGAAAAAGAAGGAAAAACCATTATCCCAAAACCGTCTGTGCTGAAAACAATCCAAGACAAAGGAATCCAAAAACAGTTTTTTACCAACCACAACATCCCCACAGCACCATACATCCTTGCCAATATCAACCAAATTACCCCGCAACAATTGGATCAATTCCCCGGGGAAAAAGTGGTGCTCAAAACCCGAACCGGCGGTTACGATGGGAAAGGGGTAAGCATCGTTTCAAAAAATCAACTCCCCCATGAAGCCCCATTCCAAGGAGATGTCCTCATAGAATCGTTTATCCCAAATGCCCTCGAAATTGCCATCATCGTGGCCATTGGCCAAGACGGTGAACACGCCGTTTATCCGGCCATCGAAATGTATTTCAACCCCAAAAGTAACTTGGTTGAATTCCTGTTTTCGCCCGCTCGCATCAGCCCAGAAATCGAAGCCAAAGCGCAAGAAATCAGCTTAAAATGCGTTCAAAAACTCAATTCGCCTGGCCTATTTGCCGTGGAATTGTTCCTTACCCCCGACAATCAGATTCTGGTCAACGAAATCGCCCCGAGACCGCATAATAGTGGCCACCACACCATCGAAGGCTGCTACTGCTCGCAATTTGAACAGTTCCTGCGCATCCTTTCTGGTGCCCCCCTCGGTGACACCTCACTCATCCAACCCGCAGCCATGATCAATATCGTAGGACCCGAAAATATTTCAGGACCCTACCACCTCCAAAATGAAGCCGAACTCACAGCCAATGGAGACGTCTTCATCCACATGTACCGAAAATCAGAAACTCGTCCGCATAGAAAAATTGGACATGCAACGGTCATCGCCAACACGTTAGAAGAACTCCTGCCAAAAGCCGAAGCGCTGCGAAGTCAATTAGTAATTATTGCAGATTAATAATCCCCGACCTTAAACAGTCATAATTTCCTTTTCCTTGTTTTCCAACAAGTCTTCGGTCTTTTTGATGTAGCTATCAACTACCTTCTGTACCCTGTCCTCTCCCACTTTCGCATCGTCCTCGCTCAAACCATCCTTTTCCAGTTTCTTGATTCTCTCGTTTGCATCCTTGCGCAAATTGCGAATACCGATCTTAGAATTCTCCGACTCTGCCTTCGCACGTTTTACCAACTCTTTCCTGCGTTCCTCAGTTACCGGTGGAATGCTGATACGAATAAATTCGCCATCGTTCATTGGAGCAAAACCCAAATTTGAATTGATAATTGCCGTTTCAATCGGACGAATTAATGATTTATCCCAAGGCTGAACCGCCAACGTACGAGAATCTGGTGTATTCACGTTTGCCACCTGGGACAAAGGCGTCAATGCACCATAATATTCAACCATCACACTTTCCAACATAGCTGGACTTGCCTTACCCGCGCGAATTCGAGAAAATTCCGTAGCCGTGTGCTGGAGGTTCTTTTCCAACTGATCAGTCAACTGATCGATAACTTCATTCAATGTGCTCATATCAATTATTCAACGAATTTAACAATTATTCAATTCCTTTTCAAAACCTATCCAAACTCAATACGCCCGATCTTTTTTTCCTTCGATATAATAAACGTAAGCCCTGTTTGCCACTTGATTGCCACCCGGCGTAGGATAATCCCCAGTAAAATACCAATCTCCCGCATCGTTCGGACAAGCCTCGTGAAGGTTATCAACCGATTGAAACAAAATATCGAACTCCGCCTTTAAATCAGAAGGCCTTAACATCTCAGCAATTTTTTTGCTTACCTCTGCATCCGTTAAGGGCGCATAAATGTCCTTCACCACACAACGCTGTTCCTCCGCTGGCTTTTCTAATTCCAACTTCGCCGCCGCATAAGTATCGCGCAAAATCTCTCCCAATCCCTTATCCTTCAACAAAGCAACCGCCGCCGAAAAAGCAGCAAAATCGCCCATTCTACTCATATCAATTCCGTAACAATCTGGATAACGAATCTGAGGCGCTGAACTCACCAAAATAATTCGCTTCGGCTCCAAACGATCCAAAATACGCAAAATACTCTTCTTCAAAGTGGTTCCCCTCACTACACTGTCGTCCATGATTACCAACGTATCATTCCAACTCTTCACAACGCCGTAAGTGATATCGTAAACATGTCCCACCAAATCATCGCGGTCCGTATCGTTGGTGATAAAAGTGCGCATCTTAACGTCCTTTACCAAAATCTTCTCCCTTCGAGGACGCCAACTCAAAATCTCCCTCACCTTCTCTGGCTCATTCTTTACATCGATTTTAGAAAGTGCATCCGCTTGCAAGTCCCTACGAATCTCATGAATGCCATCAATCAAACCGTAAAAACTCGTTGCCGCAGTATTCGGAACATAGCTAAAAACAGTATTAACCAAATCGTTATCCAACAAATCCATCACCGGCCTGGCCAACAATCGACCCAATTCCTTACGCTCGTGATAAATCGCTTGGTCATTGCCACGACTGAAATAAATCCGCTCAAAACTGCAGCTCTTACGCTCTACAGGATCCAAGATATTCACCTCTTCCACATCGCCATCGCGCTTCACAATCAATGCATTTCCCGGCCCCAATTCTTGAACCTGCTCCGGATAAATATTAAATGCTGTTTGAATCGCCGCCCGTTCACTGGCAACCACCACAACCTCATCGTCGATGTAATAATGCGAAGGCCTAATCCCCGCTGGATCCCTGATGATAAACGCATCGCCATGACCCAACATACCAATCATATTGTAACCACCGTCAACGTTTTTAAAGCTTCGCTTCAAAATGTTCGTCAACGATAACTCCTGCTTAATCTTCTCCGTAATCTCCAAATTGGAGTAGCCCTGGGACTTGAAAATACCAAATAATCGCTGATTCTCCTCGTCGATGAAATGGCCAATCTTCTCCAACATCAACACGTTATCGCTCTTCTCCTTGGGCTGCTGACCCAAATCAATCAAAGCATTGAACAACTCATCGGTATTGGTGATGTTATAATTACCCGCCAACATCAAATTCCTCGCCATCCAATTGTTCTGACGTAAGAAAGGATGTATGTTTTCGATGCTGTTTCCGCCGTAAGTGCCGTATCGCAAATGGCCTAACAACATTTCACCCGCATAAGGATAATGTTGACGTAAGTAATCCGCATCGTTGCGAAACTCCAAAGGAATCTCGTTTAACGCTTCCCCCACCTCTTCAAAAATGTCGATTATGGCCGTTTTGCTCGCGCTCCGCTTTCTTGCCAAATAGCGAGCCCCATACTCGGGATGCAATTTCACAACCCCCATCCCCGCACCGTCTTGACCGCGGTTTAGCTGTTTGGTCATGAGATATTGTAGCTTGGCTATGCCATACCAATATGTGCCATATTTTTCTCGGTAGTACTCCAACGGTTTTCTCAACCGAATGAAAGCAACACCGCACTCATGTTTTATCGCGTCACTCATGGAAGTTGTGCGACAAAGTTAAGTGTTCGATGCGATGAACTTTTAGCAAAAGTTGCAAAAAGTTTGCGAGATGACAAATGACATAAAAAATGCGTGAACTATCATTTACTTTTGCCATACCGACAATCTTTTCGGGATATTTTAAGAAGCAAAAAACATCGCCATGGAAATCCGTAAACCCTTTAATCTACAAGCTTGGATCGCAGAAAATCGACACCTACTAAAGCCACCCGTTGCAAACAAGAATCTTTACCCCGAGGGCAGCGATTATATTGTGATGGTTGTGGGCGGACCCAATGCGCGAAAAGATTATCATTACAATGAAACCGAAGAGCTTTTCTACCAATTGGAAGGTGAAATCACGGTAAAAACCCAGCAGAATGGCGAACGCGTAGATGTAAAAATGGGCCCCGGAGACATGTTCCTACTCCCACCAAAAGTACCGCATAGCCCAGGAAGAACAGAAGGCAGCATTGGCTTGGTCATCGAAAGAGTTCGCGTAGGAAAAGGTTTTACCGATGGCTTACTTTGGTTCTGCGACAATTGCAATCACAAACTGCATGAAGCGTATTTTGAGTTGAAAGACATCGAAACCGATTTTCTAAATCACTTTAATCACTACTACGCATCTGAAGAACTCAGAACTTGCAAGCAGTGTGGTGAAGTAATGCAGAAACCTTAACCCAACCTTCGCCCTCGGCGATTCCCTACTGCAATCCCAATATGGCCAACCCCTCTTCAAAAGAGTGCGGAGCATAACCTAATTCTCTTACCGCTTTACTGATATCCAACCCTGTAATCGGAGGTCGTTTCGCCGGCTGATTCAATGTGCTACTGTCAACCCGATTGATGCAGTCCATCGAAAATCCATAAAACGCAGCCACTCTTTCTACCAATTCAATTACACTCATATAGTCTTTGCCGGCAATGTTAAAAATGCCACGAGCTCTTTGCGATGCGGCCAAATAACAGCCCATCGCCAAGTCTTCCGCCAAAGTAGGCGTCCTAAATTGATCCGTAACCACATTCGCCGATTTCTGATTCTTCAAGGTGCCATGTGCCCACAATACGATGTTTGTCCTACTCATATCGGCGACCTTTCCAAACACCAAAACCGTGCGCAAAATGCTGTAACTGTTGGCATATTCGATCACCTTTTTTTCACCCTCCAACTTGCTCCAACCGTAATAACTCAATGGGTTCGCCTCGTCCGATTCTACATACATCGACTTGGTGCCATCAAAAATGAAATCAGTACTCACATGAACCATGTGAAAACCCAAAGAACTGCTCAATTTTGCCAATTCTTCCACCGCCGTTACGTTTAATGCCACACATTCATCGCGTTTAAATTCACAATCATCCACTTGTGTCATGGCTGCAGTGTGAATCACAACATCGGGCAATTCGCGCTCCAAGATTGACGTCATAGCCGTTGTATCGGTGATATCCATCGACTCGTATCGATATCCTTCTTTCATTGGATGACGGTTATCTCCCGCGCCGGTGGCAACCAAATCCCAATCTTCCAACCCAATAAACAGATCTGTAAGCTTCTGACCTAACAAACCATTACTACCAGTAACTAAAACTTTGGACTTTGATTTTTCCGATGATTCCATGCAACAAATTTCCGATATCACGCGCCAACCTCCAAATGCGATTACCCACAGAAACTTCCAAAATAGACGTATTTTTGTAGTATGAAATTGGTCACCTACAAAACCAATGGCCATGCCCAAACCGGCATACTGGTCAACCAACAGATTTACCCCCTCAACACCATCAACCAGAACATCGCAAACAACATGCGCGATATGCTCAATGATTGGGAAAATCAAAGTGAATTGGCACGCGCCGTGGAGTCCGAAATCCTTGATGGAAAGCACACTCACCTTGCAACGCCTTGCACCGATGATATTTTGGAAGCCCCCGTTCCACAACCTACCTCATGCCGAGATGGTTATGCGTTTAGACAACACGTAGCCGCAGCGCGAAGAAACCGTGGCGTTCCAATGATTCCAGAATTTGATCAATACCCCATTTTCTATTTTACCAACCACAACGCCATCCAAGGCCCTGGTGAAATTCCTTGCATGCCCGATCACTTTCAAAAATTGGATTTCGAATTGGAAGCTGCCGTTGTATTGGGAAAAAGAGGCCGAAATGTCAAAGCCGCCGATGCAGATCAGTACATCGCGGGTTACATGATCATGAACGATATGAGTGCTCGCCGTCTTCAGATGGAAGAGATGTTGCTAAACCTCGGACCCGCAAAAGGCAAAGACTTTAGCACAGTGATTGGCCCTTGGCTAGTTACACCCGACGAACTTGAGCCTTTTAAAATTGATGCAAAACCCGGTCATGTAGGCAATAGTTATAACCTTTCGATGAAATGTTGGGTCAACGGCATCCAAGTGAGCGAAGGCAGTGTGGGCGATATGGATTGGACCTTTGCCGAAATCATTGAGCGATGCTCTTACGGCGCCGATATTTTCCCTGGCGATGTGATTGGCAGTGGCACAGTGGGAACGGGCTGTTTCCTCGAACTTAACGGAACCGGAAAACTCAATAACCCAGAATATACAGAGCAGTGGCTTCAAGCGGGCGATGTTGTAGCGATGGAAATCGCGGGACTGGGACATCTGAGCAACAGCATCGTAAAAGAGGAGAGTGATTTTAGCATCCTCGCATTAAAGAAAATGCCTTAATGCACGCTAACACTATTGCAGCTAAAGATTAGTTAAACCAATACACCCACTTGGCGGCCAAACTTCGATACGATGGCCCCATGTAAATATCACGATTCGGTAGCACCGAATTGAATTGATTGTAATTTTGAGAAAACACCAAGAAGATATCGCTCATCGGACGGTATCGCC
>CANIZU010000006.1 GCA_947472115.1 Flavobacteriales bacterium
CGGTGTTTCGTCGATGGCGATTTTGTCGGAGGGCCTGGTATATCGGCTGGGGGTAGGAAAAATAGACGAACCGATATCATTGTTGGTGGTGGACAAAGCGTCGGGCATTCACAGTGCGGATGCATTAAAAACGCAAATCTTTATTCCGTCGGCCATTGTTCAGTTGCCGGAAGAAGAGAACGACCATACGGTTTTTATTTCGGCCAAGGACGCGGGTTACCTTTACGATTTGGACCCCACGAAAGAGGCGACGGCATTGGAGGTTAGGGTTAAGTCGGGAACTAGGGGGCGAAATGGTAAAATGTTGGATTTGCAGAAGCAACTTCAAGGTTTGGTTGGTAGCAAGCTTGCGGTTTTCAATCAGCAGCAGCAGCACCCGATAATGTATAAAATGTTTAATACGGAAAAGTGGATTTCGTTTGCGATACTGACGTTTGTTTTGATGCTAATTTCCTTCAATTTGGTGGGGGCGCTCACGTTGATGGTACTGGACAAGCGGAATGATTTTATTTTGTTTCGAAATTTGGGTATGCAAGAATCGATGGTGGGATGGATTGTGTTTTGGGAGGGGGTTTGGGTTAGTATTTGTGGCAGTTTGATAGGAATAGGATTGGGTGTGTTGTTGGTTGTTGTTCAGCAAAAAACAGGGATTATTCAAACGCAGGGATCATTTAATATGTCGTACCCGGTTGAGTTGCGTTCCGGGGATATAGTGTTAATTTTGATTCTAAATGTCGCACTTGGAGCCTTTAGTGCGATTATTCCGGCACGACGCGCAACAGTTTTGAGCAACCAAACGAGGGTTATCGCCCAAAAATAATCAGAGAGAAACCATGAAATATTTAATCATAGGGTTGGGAAACATTGGCGAAGAGTACGAAAAAACACGTCACAACATTGGATTTGACGTGGTAGACCAATTGGCCAAAAAGTTCGATGGCAATTGGCAGTCGGTGAAGCACGGTTGGATTTGCGAGGTATCGCACAAGGGGAGAAAGCTCATTTTGTTGAAGCCCAATACGTATATGAATTTAAGTGGCAAGGCGGTTTCCTACTGGATGCAGGCAGAGAAAATCAAATTGGAAAATGTTTTGGTTGTTACCGATGATTTGGCGTTGCCACTGGCGAAATTAAGGCTCAAAACCAAGGGCAGTGATGGCGGGCACAATGGATTAAAGAGCGTGCAAGCGAGTCTAAGTACGCAGAATTACTCTAGGCTGAGATTCGGAATCGGTAGTGATTTTAGAACGGGCGAACAGGTGAACTTTGTATTGGGCACTTGGAAGGAAGAAGAAATGGTTGCGTTGGGTTTAACAATTCCGCGGGCCGTGGAGGGGATACTTCAGTACTGCACATTGGGGGCGGGTTTTGCGATGAATTATACAAACACATGAAGAATGTTTATACGATTTTAACCCCCGAATTATTTTCATTGTACGCCGATGCGGTAGTGCAAAAGCAGGTAGTTGTGATTGATGTCCTTCGGGCTACAACGAGCATGGTTGTTATGTTGGAGAATGGTGCCAAGCGGGTGATTCCGGTTGCAAGTCTTGACGAGGCAAGGGCTTGGGGCGAAAAAGGTTGTTTGATGGCCGGCGAGAGAAATGGCTTTAAGGTAGAGGGTTTTGATTTTGGCAACTCGCCTCAAGAATTTGCGATAGACGAAGTGGGAGGCAAGTCGGTCGTTATGACAACCACCAATGGTACGCATGCTCTAAGTTTATGTCAAATGGCCAAAAGTGTTTACGTTGGTGCCTTTTTAAATTGCGCGGTTACTTGTGATGCTGTGATGAAGGAAGAGGGTGATATTTACTTGCTTTGTTCTGGCTGGAAGGGCTTTTTTAATTTAGAAGACACTTTGTTAGCCGGTGCGATGGCGGCGAGTTTGGCGCAAATGGGTGCCAAGGTGGCCGACGATGCGACTAGGGCTGCGATTCACTTGTGGAAACAAGCAAAAACGGATGTCGCTGGTTTTCTGTCTGATGCGAATCATGTTCAGCGTTTTCAGAGCATGCATGCAGAATCGGACCTTGATGTTTGCCTAAAAATGGACACGAGTAAAAAGGTGGTTTATTATGTGAGCGGAGAATTGGTGACGGAACGGCCATGAATATGTATTTTTGTTGTATCAAAAACCATGGGTAATAAATTAAACAGACCAATTAGGGTGTTGATTGCAAAGGTTGGCTTAGACGGTCACGATCGTGGCGCAAAGGTGATTGCAACGGCATTGCGAGATGCGGGCATGGAGGTGATTTATACGGGTTTACGTCAGACACCAGAAATGGTGGTTCAAACAGCTTTGCAAGAAGATGTTGACGCGATTGGCGTGAGCATTTTATCGGGTGCTCACAACACGGTATTTCCAAGAATATTGGACTTAATGAAGGACAAGGGGATGGACGATGTTTTGCTAACGGGTGGAGGAATCATTCCCGATGCTGATGTTGATGCGCTGAACGGAATTGGTGTTGCCAAGTTATTTCCTCCGGGGACCACGATGGGAGAAATCGCATCGTATATTGAAAATTGGGCATCAGAAAATCGTAGTTAATTAAAAACACAAATGGCGTACAATAACATTTTAACTAGTCTAGAGGACAATATTTTAATCATTCAGATTAATAGGGAGAGCAAATTGAATGCGCTTACCTTGGAAACATTAAAGGAAATCAAGCATGTGGTGGACGAGGCTCAGAGCGATTTGGACGTCCATGGGATGATTTTGACTGGAACGGGAGAGAAGGCTTTTGCTGCGGGCGCTGATATTTCGGAGTTTGTTCATTTCAACATTGAGCAGGCTACGCGGATGAGTGCTGACGGCCATGACGTAATGAATGCCATCGAGAATGGAACTAAGGTTGTGTTGGC
This sequence comes from Flavobacteriales bacterium, assembly GCA_947472115.1. Taxonomy (GTDB): domain Bacteria; phylum Bacteroidota; class Bacteroidia; order NS11-12g; family UBA955; genus UBA955. Next base: position 2,872 of record CANIZU010000006.1, read on the forward strand.
GGCGGTGAATGGATTTGCTTTGGGTGGTGGTTGTGAGTTAGCGATGGCGTGTCATTTAAGAATCGCTAGTAGCAATGCCAAGTTTGGTCAGCCTGAGGTTAATTTGGGTGTCCCTCCGGGTTATGGCGGAACCCAGCGTTTGGTTCAACTGGTTGGGAAAGGAAAGGCGTTGGAGTTATTGTTGACCGGCGACGCTATCGATGCCCAAACAGCGTTAAGCTTGGGTTTGGTAAACAAGGTGGTAGACCAAGCCGAACTCATAGAAGAAAGCAAGAAGATGATGTCGAAAATCATTGGAAAAAGCCCGAGCGCTGTGAACAAGGTGATAAAATGCGTGAATGATTATTTCCGTCCCAATGTGAATGGGATGCAGCGCGAAATCTATGAATTTGGAGAGGCGTTTGAATCCGCAGACTTTAAGGAGGGAACGGATGCGTTTTTGAATAAAAGGAAACCTAGTTTTAGAGATTAACTATCAAGTTGTTACTTTTGAATATGCGTAAATTATTTTTATCAATAGCAGTAGTTTCGTTGGCATTGTTTTCATGTGGCCAAAGTGAATTCGAGACTGAGGATATCGAGAATAATACTGCAACAGCGGATCAACCCAAAAACACACATAAGGGTCCATTGGGCGATGTTCGATTCAAGGATACTGCATTTATGTTTGGCGATGTAAAAGATGGCGAATTGGTTCAGCACACATATGTTTTTACAAATGTTGGTCAGGCACCGCTAAGCATTTCAAACGTGACGGCTCAATGTGGATGTACTACGCCGGAATACACACACGAGGTAATTGCTCCTGGAAAAACAGGAAAGGTTACAGCAACATTTAATAGTTCATCTCGTGGAGGACCTGCGGGTATTTTGAATGAAAAGAGTATTACGGTACAGTTTGAAAACAGTAAAACCACAGAAGTGGTATTAAAGTTCAAAGCCAATGTAATTGCGCCTGCGGGTTCTGTTTCTGAACAGGAATTGAATGGCGGTAGCGATGAACACGCACATTAATAAAAAAATCAATATGAATATACTACAAGCACAATCAGGTGGCGGATCACAAATGGTAATGATGTTACTCATCATGGCCGTATTTTTTGTATTTATGATTTGGCCACAAATGCGCAAGCAAAAGAAAGCCAAAACATATATGGAGGGCTTAAAAAAGGGCGACCGTATTGTAACTACTGGTGGCATCCATGGTAAAATTGGGGTGATTGCGGATACGCATTTTGTGATCGAAATGGAAGAGGGCAAGGCTAAAATCGAAAAGTCTGCCGTAAGCATGGAGTATACACAAGCTGCATACCCACAAACTGCGTCGGAAGACGGAAAATAATTTTTCTCGTGCTGGCTGTTGGAGTCACCGGAAACATTGGCAGTGGCAAGACCACTGTTTGTAAAATCTTTGAGGGGTTGGGTATTGACGTGTACTATGCCGATGCAATGGCAAAGCGTTTGTATCAAACGGATTTGGAGTTAAAGGACGGTGTTGTTAAACTTTTTGGCGATGCTTCGTATGACAGCAATGGCGAATTGGCAAGACAGGTTTTGTCTGATGCGATTTATCGCGACCCGAAATTGCGTGAGGCATTAAACACATTGGTGCATCCAAGGGTGTTCGCCGATTTCAAGGGATGGTGCGACCAACAAATGGCATTGGGTAAATCATATGTCATCAAAGAGGCTGCAATTTTGTTTGAATCGGGGGCCAACAAAACGGTGGATTTGGTAATTGGTGTAATGGCGCCATTATCGCTGCGATTGGCTAGGGTAATTGGTCGTGACGGAGGAAACGAGGAAACCGTTAAACTCCGAATTCAGTCACAGATGCCGCAGGAGGATTGGGCAGAACGATGCGACTATTTGATAAACAATGATGGCAATATATTGTTGCAAGAACAAGTATTGATAATACACGAAGCCTTGATGGCAAGGTCTTTGGGCAATCGGAAATAGATCTGATTATTGTAGAACAAATTACAAATAAACGCGATTATTTATCGCGTAGTCCACGGCCGCTCTTTTGAATGAGCCCTTGAGATTCCATTACAATTCGCAGTTTGTCGAGTACGCCATTTACAAAACGAGAACTATTAGGTGTGCTATAGTTTTTGGTGATTTCCAAATATTCGTTGATGGTTACTTTAACTGGGATTGTGGGGCAGTGAAGAAACTCGGTGAGTGTAAGTTTAATAATTAGCAAATCCATAATCGCAATCCTTGATGGGTCCCAGTTGTCGGAAATTTCGGCGACTTGCGATTCATAGACGTTACTGTTTTTACAGGTAGTGGTAAAGAGATGTTGCGCCATTTCTATTTCCTCTGAACTTTGCGTGGGTTTTTCGGGAATTGGAACTACCCCGTTTTCTTTAGCGCCTTGAATGGTTTTTTCTATTTCTCTGGTGGTATAGAGTTCATCATCCGACCAACCCGAGTAATAATCGTTTAAATTATCGAAAAAGGATTCTTTGGTTTCGAACAAATTGGCGTAAAACTCTTCCAAGAATGCCTGTTGTTGTTGAAATGAGGGAGCATCAAATATGTTAATATCGCGGACAAATTCCCAGGTTTGCATCCATTCATAATATTGATCGAACTGACCTACGAGTTCGCTCCAATCCAAAGAAAAATGTTTGCTTTTATTGTCTTCTACTTCGCGATGTATGTATTTGACCAGGGGCATTCTATCAAGAATCGACAGGTCGCGAATTTTTTGTTGATCGGGGTAGAATTTGGATTTTTCAATGGCTTGTTTTTCCAACAAATAGGTTGAAAGTTGAAAAGGCAAATCGAGAAGAAAAAGGAAAAAATCATAACTCTGATTGATGCTATCGTTAAGATTAGCCAGGGTATTTTGATAATGTTCTTGTTGCGAGGGGGTAAGATTCTGCAATGAAACGTTGTCCGTGTTTCCTCCTTGCTGATAGGAGTAAAGTGCCTGAAGGGCTTTGATGCGCACCAATCTTCTTGATATCATAGAACGAGGTTGCAAAGATACAAAAATTGGTCGTACTATTTCCACAATTTGGTGAAGCAATGCGGTTGCGAAGTATTAATTTTGCATCTGATATGGCCAAGATTACATTTCAGTTTGAAGAGAAAAATCGTGCATCGATGGAGGTGAAAATGTTTGAGGGCGAATCTATATTGGATGTTGCACTTGATCATGATATTCATTTAAACCACAATTGTGGTGGTGTTTGCGGATGCAGTACTTGTCACGTTTATATTGAGCAGGGTGAAGATTTTTTACCGGAGATGAGCGATCGTGAGGAAGAGTATGTTGATCGAGCCCGGGATCCAAAATATAACAGCCGATTGGCATGTCAGTGTAGATTGTCTGGTGGTGGCGACATCGTTGTCATCGTACCGGATCAAAGCGGAATAATAGGACATTAATAGAAAGAGCATGTACGAACCACCGATACAATGGACCGATTATGAGGACATTGCCATGAAACTTTACGAGCGATTTGGCGAAGATTTTAATGAGGCAAAAATTTATAGAATCCGATTTACGGACTTATTAGAATGGGTTTTAGAGACCCCAAATTTTGCCGGTACTAGAGAAGATAGCAACGAAGGTCATTTAGAGATGATTCAGGCGCAATGGGTTTACGAATGGCGAGACAATCAGTAAAAGATTTAATTTTGTAATTATAAATAAAGAAAATATGATGGATTTTGAATTAAGCGAGGAGCATTTGGCGGTTCAGCAAGCGGCACGTGATTTTGCTCAAACAGAGTTGTTACCAGGTGTAATTGAGCGTGATAACGAGCAGAGATTTCCCTATGAGCAAATTAAGAAAATGGGTGAATTGGGCTTTATGGGAATGATGGTTGACCCCAAATATGGTGGTGGTGGAATGGATGCCATTTCATATGTTTTGGCGATGGAAGAGATCTCAAAGGTTGACGCTTCTGCGAGTGTATGTATGAGTGTAAACAACTCTTTGGTTTGTTGGGGTTTAGAGGAGTATGGAAACGAAGAGCAAAAAATGAAATATTTGGTTGAATTGGCAAGCGGTCAAAAAATCGGAGCATTTTTATTGAGTGAGCCCGAGGCGGGGAGCGATGCAACAAGTCAGCGTACAACTGCGGTTGATATGGGTGATTATTACTTAATGAACGGTACTAAGAACTGGATCACCAATGGAAATTCAGCGAGTTATTATTTGGTAATTGCTCAAACGGATGTCGAAAAAAAGCACAAGGGAATCAACGCGTTTATCGTAGAAAAAGCTTGGGACGGTGTAACGGTTGGAAAGAAGGAAGACAAATTGGGTATCCGCGGAAGTGATACACATAGCATTATGTTCCAAGATGTAAAAGTTCCGAAGGCGAATCGCATTGGCGAAGACGGATTCGGTTTCAAGTTTGCGATGAAGGTTTTAAGTGGAGGAAGAATTGGAATTGCTGCGCAGGCTTTGGGTATCGCTAGTGGTGCCTATGAGTTGTCGTTGAAATATTCAAAAGAGCGCAAAGCATTTGGTACCGAGATTAAGAATCACCAGGCCATTGCATTCAAATTGGCAGATATGGCTACTGAGATTGAGGCGGCGCGTTTGCTGTGTATGAAGGCGGCTTGGATGAAGGATCAGCACATGAACTATGATCGTGCGAGTTCTATGGCGAAATTATTTGCTTCTGAGGTGGCGATGAAGACGGCGGTTGAGGCTGTTCAGATTCATGGTGGTTATGGCTATGTGAAAGAGTATCACGTAGAAAGAATGATGCGTGATGCCAAGATTACACAGATTTATGAGGGAACCAGCGAAGTTCAGCGTGTGGTTATTTCTCGTGATATTTTGAAATAAAATTTCTGAATTTATAGGGTTGTGCCCGAAACGGATATAAACGTTTATATCCGTTTCGGGCACAACTGTTTTTATGCCTTCTTATGAGATTGCGGCATGGAAATGAAAAGTTATGAAGACATGGCGTGGCAGTTGGGCATCAACACCATCGAAACCGTGCACAGAATGAAGTCGGCCGAATTTGTTACGCTGGGAGAGGAAATGTTAAAGGCGGCTAAGCTAATCCAAAGCGGAGGTGTATTGGCAACCCAAGGCGAAATTTACGAGGCGTATCAGCGGTGTTTGCGATTAATGAGCTACTTGCAAGCCGTTGAATCGATGGGATTAATTAGTGCTGCTGAGTATCGGGATTTTGAAATACAGATACTCTCGCTCACACAGCGTTTGCAGTCGGCGTATAAGTCGACAACCTTTTCAGACAAACCCCAATGTTAATTTTATGTTAAATATGGATTAAGACGTTTTTCTTGTTCACGGTGGAGTTAGTTTTGTATTGATAAAAACTTAAATCATGGCATTAAACAACATCTTCAGCGTTTTTTTACCTAAAGACAAGGTATTTTACAGTCTTTTTGAGCAAACAGCTCAAAATGTAACCGAAATGGGCAAATTATTGCACCAGTATGTTTTTGAGGCTGATCCAAATATTCGCCTAACAATCAGCAAGCACATAGAAGATTACGAGCACAAAAATGACGAAATAACACATAATATTTTTACGGAATTGGGTAAAAACTTTATTACACCATTTGATCGTGAGGACATTCACTATTTAGCTTCTGCCATGGATGATGTTGCTGATTATATTCATGCCTCTTGCAAAAAGATGCAATTTCATGGGGTAAATCCACATGAGCAAGGAATTCAAAGTTTAGCTGAAATCATCATGCAAAGTGCTGCGGAAGTGGGAAAGGCGGTAATGCAATTGCGTGAATTAAAGAGACCAGAGAAAATCATGGAATGCCTGGTTCGAATCAATAGTTTTGAAAATCATGCGGACAATGTTTTTGACATGAGTATTAAGAATTTATTTGAAGCGGAAAATGATTTTAAAGAACTTATTCGTAAGCGCGAGGTATACACCGTGATGGAAGTCGCAACCGACAAGTGTGAAGATGTTGGAAATGTGATCGAAACAATCATCGTTAAATACGCCTAATTGGCATTTTAAAATTAAAGGAATGTCAACCCTGGTTATAGTAATCATTGTTTTGGCATTGGTGTTTGATTACATCAATGGCTTTCACGATGCGGCAAATTCTATTGCCACCGTTGTTAGCACAAAAGTGCTTACACCGTTGCAGGCGGTTTTGTGGGCTGCATTATTCAATTTTGCTGCATTTTTCATTTTCAAGGACCATGCTGTGGCAAATACTATCGCAAAGACGGTAATTGATAACTATATAACGCTGCCAGTAATTTTGGCGGGGTTGGTTGCTGCGATTTTTTGGAATTTACTTACTTGGTGGTATGGAATCCCAAGCTCTTCGAGTCATACTCTAATTGGAGGCTTTGCTGGAGCGGCTTTGTCTCATGCATACTATGTTAAGGGTTGGGTTCCTTTTGGCGATGTGGTTGAAATGGACAAAATCACTAAAACGGTGTATTTTATTTTCCTTGCACCGCTAATTGGTATGTTAATTTCCATTTTTATCACGTTGGTAACAATCCGAAGGAATGTCTATGGTAGATTGGTATTGATTACACTTTCTGCCGTTGGTTTGTGGTTTTTGTTTGGAACATTCCGTGTAACCAAATTGGAGGAAAATCTCACCAAATTTTATAAACTAGATAAGTACAAAAAGGAATTAGCTAAAAATCCCAATGATGAGGCAGTCATCAAAAAATATGATAAGGCAAAGGCTAATTATGATTTGAGCAAGCCGTATTTAAAGAGTTTTGATGCCGAAGGTGCGGATAAGGTTGCTGATAAAATTACGGCAGTAGTTGATGTTAAGTATTTGGAAGAGAGCAAAATAAAGGATGTTGTTTCTAAAAAGTTAAAAATCGACAAGTATAAAAAGGATGCGTTTTATGATGCTAGTTTGCAGCCATTGTGTGATGCCGCCACGGCTAAATTGGATGAATGTAAGCCAATTATCAAGAATTATCACACAGTCGGTGTAGATAGTACAGCAAAAGCCATAACACTAGAGATAGGGATTGATAAAATTGGTGAGTATGACAAATTCACCAAGAGTTTGACTGTAGATGCCAAAAAGGATTTGAAAAAAGAGCTTGGCAAGGCAGATAACCGGACATTGTTATATTGCATTTTCTGTGTAATTGGCTTGTTCATGTTGAGCTATGTCTATTGTGAATTAATCCAGAAGCCCACAGCCAATCGAATGGCAAACATGTTCAAAAAATTGCAGTTGCTTTCAAGTGCTGCCTTTTCTATCGGACATGGTGGAAATGACGCCCAAAAGGTAATGGGTATTATAGGAGCCGCTTTGATTGCCAACGGTACGATAGCAGAATTTAAAGAGTTACCAAACTGGGTTCCATTGGCATGTTATGCGGCTATTGGCTTAGGTACAATGAGTGGTGGTTGGAAAATCATCAAGACTATGGGTACTAAAATCACAAAAGTTACACCATTAGAGGGTGTAAGTGCCGAAACCGCTGGTGCAATTACTTTGTTTATGACTGAACAAATGGGAATTCCGGTAAGTACAACACACACCATTACAGGTTCAATTATTGGTGTGGGTGCAACAAAACGGTTGAGTGCTGTTCGTTGGGGTGTAACAAGAAGTTTGTTAGTTGCTTGGATTATTACAATTCCGGTGAGTGCTTTGGTGGCAGGATTAACGTATTTGATTCTCGGATGGATGGGTATTTCCTAAGTAGTTAAAATCAAAAAACAGTTAGGGTATCAACCGGAAATCTAGGAAATAAGATTAGAGTCATTAAAAAGGCCCATTGGGATGGCACTCCACCCCAACGGGCCTTTTTGATAATTACCGACCAAAAAACCACGATACCAACAAACTAACTTCCGGGATTGCTTTGTTAAAATTCTGCGGTGGTTAACCAAACCAAAGATGCCACATCGCAATCATTTTGTAACTTTGATTTTCTGATGACAGAATCCAATGCCAATCCAACCGCTTTTATTCACCCTTCTGCTATTGTAGACGAAGGTGCGATAATTGGCGAAGGGACCAAAATATGGCATTTCACCCATGTTATGTCAACCGCAAAATTGGGTAATCATTGCAATCTTGGACAGAACGTATTTGTTGGAAGCAATGTTACAATTGGTTCTGGGGTTAAGATCCAAAACAACGTATCCATCTATTCAGGCGTTGAAATTGAGGACGATTGCTTTTTGGGACCGAGCATGGTTTTTACCAATGTAACAAATCCAAGGTCTCATGTTGAGCGCAAGGACGAGTACAAACTTACCAAAGTTAGAAAGGGGTGTTCAATTGGGGCAAATGCCACAATTTTATGTGGGGTTACTTTGGGCGAGTATTCGTTTGTTGGCGCCGGCACTGTGGTTACCAAAGACGTGTCCGATTACGCTGTGGTAGCTGGAAATCCTGCGAAGCACATCGGATGGATGAGCACATTTGGTGAAAAGTTGCATTTTGATGAAAACGGTGAGGCTATCTGCGAGAGTAGTGGTGATAAATATCGCTTGGAGCACAATCAAGTGAGCAAATTGAAATAAATATGGAGCAGAAAAAGATTTTGGTTACAGGCGGATTGGGCTTTATTGGTTCGCATACTGTGGTTTGTTTGCATGAAGCAGGGTATAAGCCTGTAATCGTCGACAACCTGCATAACTCAAGAATTGATGTACTATCAGCGATTGCACAACTCATTGGTTATACACCTGAGTTCATCCAAGGTGATGTAAACGATAAGTCTTTGATGAGCGAAATTTTTGCAACCCACAAGCCAGACGCCGTAATTCATTTTGCAGCGCACAAGGCCGTTGGAGAGAGCGTAGATCAACCATTAATGTACTATCACAACAATGTTGTTGGGTTGGTTTCATTGTTGGAAGTGATGAAGCAAGCGGAATGCAAAAAATTGGTATTTAGCAGCAGCTGTACGGTTTATGGTGAGCCAGAACAGGTTCCGGTTAAGGAATCAACACCCACAAGGCCTGCGGCAAGTCCTTATGGTGCAACGAAACAAATGGGCGAGGTGATTCTTAAAGACAATAATTGGTTTGAGGTTCAGTGTTTAAGATATTTTAATCCCGTTGGGGCCCATGAATCTTCTTTGATTGGAGAATTGCCATTGGGTGTCCCTAATAATTTGATTCCTTATTTAACACAAACGGTGGCGGGGATTCGTCCTCAACTAACAGTTCACGGGGGTGATTACAATACGCCAGATGGAACTTGTATTCGGGACTATATTCATGTGATGGATTTGGCTGATGCTCATGTTGCAGCAATTGGTAGATTGTTTTCGAATCCAGTGGAGCATAAGATAGAAATGGGTGATCCAAGCCTTGGAAATTTCGAGGTTTTCAATATTGGCACAGGACACGGTTATTCAGTATTACAAGTAATATCTGCTTTTGAGGCTGCAACCGGTGAGAAGGTTCCGCATATCATTGGGCCACGCAGAAATGGCGATGTGGTGGCAGTTTGGGCCGAAACCACCAAAGTCAATGAAGTCTTGGGATGGAAAGCAAGTCGTAACCTTGAAACCATGATGCGCGATGCGTGGAATTGGCAAAAGGCAACTCGTTGAGGGTTTACCCAAGTTGTTGCGCGAGCAACATCTGCACGAAATATTGACGTAGTTTTAGCTCAAAAAAGAGGGATAGTTGACGGTTTAATCAGATTAGCCTAAAAACAGGTATTGCCAAAAAATCATTCTACAATTACACCAATATCTCCAAGCGTTTTGGCTCGTACCCAAATGGCATCTTTCTGCAAGCTCCAGTCCACCAATTCTAAAGACTTTAACTTTCCTTGGGTTTTGATGCCATTGCCCATGGTTTGATTGAGTGATTCATTGATTGATTTTTTGGTGAGATTTACGAGGTCGCTCATATCAAAAACCATCTGCGACTCCAGTTTTTTTCTGATGGTTTCATCGAGCATCCACTTGGCCGCCTTGATCAAAACGTTTTTGGTAGAAAGATCATATTCCACATTTTTTAGTGCGAGGACATTCTTGGCATTATCAAACTTCGGCGAACCCAACAAAAAGAACACACCTTTTTTGGTCCCGGCAAATCCCATTTCGATGCCGAGCTTTTCGCCAGCTGGAAACAAGCGCAATGCGGTAATATTAATTTTGTCTTTTCCCATAGCAAAACTTTCAGTTTTCATCATTTCAAAGAGTTGCTTGGAAAGGCTATCATAATCTAATCGAAGGTCTGTATACACCTCAAATCCGCTTCCTTTTTTATACGGACTCAAATTGGGCAGCGGGGTACTCGGTTTGTTCCAAGGGCTACTTTGAATACTGGGCGTGGCGGTAATTCCGATATTGAAATTCAGCACAGAGCCTGCCATGTTGATTTCGCTCACACTTAAACTCTGGGGTTGAAATCTCAAGTATCCCGTATACGGAATTTGTATGTCGTCTTGAAATGCTTTCCAAACCGGCAAAATATAGGGTTTCAGGTCTTGTTTTGCGATTTCCGCATCGATGATTTTTGCAAATTTGCCCAATTCGGGCTTGAGCTGTTTAACCAAGACATCGTTGATGTTAATGTTAGCAAATGTGACTCTGCAGGGGTCAATAGGCGTTAGATCTGTGAAACTGGTATTGGATTTAATACGATAGTTTGATGTCAGTTCGATATCACTTTGAAGTTTGACTTTCGCTTTTCTCAGTGTTTCATCTCCCCAACCGCAGCTGAATGGGATTGGCGGTGTTACGCAATTATCGAATACACAGGCCGCACAATATTCACCAGAAAAACCATAGGCGATATCCAAACCAAGAAATACAGTTTTCCCTTTGCCCGTGAGTTGGATGGGCTCTCTTTTCAGTTTGTATTGGTATCTAAGTCCAGAGCATGGGCGGTCGGAACCGGTAAAGTCCTTATCAAATGATTGGTCGGCCAATTTGATATAAGATTTTAAGTCGACCTTTATCGGGACATTAATGGTTGATGCGATAGCCGGCATTGGTTTGGCGGGCACGATGTGGTTCGCCGTGGCAGGTGCTTCTGGTTTGATGCTTCCACAAGCGGAAATCATACCAACAAGTGCTGTTAGTCCTATAAATTTTATTTTTTGAATGATCATGGGTGTGCGATGGCGATAGGCATGGATTTCATACCCATTTCACCTTGCAATTTTAATACATAAAGCCCTGATGAAAAAGGCTGTGTATTGATATTAAATTGTTTTGAATTAACATCTCCGGAGGAAACAACCTTGCCATTCATATCATACAGTTTCCAATTTTGATAACCTTCCGCATTCTCTATTGTGATATTGTCATTTGTTGGTATTGGATAAGCAACAACGGATTCTACAAACACGGAATGGGTATTGGAAACTTGATCAACGAGTAAGATATATCTTAGCGTATCATTTTCCGGATTGCCATCGACTCTACTTGATGCAAATGCCTCGAGTACATAGGCGCCAGGATTGAGGAATTTAAACCCTTTTAACGAGTTCAACCAAAGGGTGTCTAATGGGGCCATTTTGGCAACCGTTAAGGTATCCGCAAATAAAATCGTTTTGCTTGGTTGCTGTATGATGCGGTATCGGACAAGGGTTTTTAGTGTAGTGCTTCCTCCGGCGATGTTTGATATTTGAATTTTGGGAAATCGCAATGAATCATTTACAACTATTTTGTCGTTTGAGCCTGGTTGTTTGGCTCTGAGCAGTGCCAAATCCCGAGTAATGTTAACAGCAACGGGAATCACCATTGAATCGTTAAAGATATTTTGGTCTTCAAAAGATGAGGTGAAAACTCGAATTTCTGCGATTCCAACTTTGCTGAATTTATGTTGCAAATCAAAAGTTAAGGTATCTACGCCTTTGCTTTCGAGCTGGGTGACTTTGGAAATATATGCTGTTCTGGTTGTGCCTTCAAAAATGGAAACATTAACCAATACTTTTCTAATGGAGTCGATACCTTGATTTTTGACAACCACGGTGGCAGTGAAAAGGGAATCACATACATCAAATTGTGTGGTATCTGGGGATAGTTTTATGGCAAACGGGAATGCGTCTTTTCCTACCACTGCGGAGAATGTAATTCGGGCGGTATCATTAGATCTAACCAAATCTGAATTTAAGTTTGAGTAACAAATCATGTTGAATGCGCCAACAGTCATAGGTCTGAAGCTTTGCGCAAAAACAACGGTATCAGACTTGAAGGAATCCAAGGTGAAATTTTTGACATCGTAATAAATGCGGGTGCCGTTTTGGTAAATCTCACAACTGATTGGACCCGTTGATTTTACATAGCCATTGTTTTTCAGTAGTAGTTTTGGGGAGATAGAGGGCTTACCCAAGCTCAACACCGCTCCTTGTTTTGGATTTGTAATTTGAATGGGTTGAAAGTCGTATGGCTTACCTACACTAAAGAACTTAACGAGCGAATCATTGTCGGTGAAAAGATCGAGATAGTGTTTTGTTCGAATTACAATTTTGTATAACCCCTGATTGTTTGGGGTGAAGTTTTTGGCCATTGAAAGCTCCAAGGCGTACAAGGATTGGATGTAGGTTTTGGTAGAATCGTAATAAACGCGTTTGCCACCCGGCTCATAAATGCTGCAGTAGAAAGGCACGCTAAAGACGGGGACCAATCCATCATTATAAGCTTTGAATTTAATCCCGATGGGTTTGCCTTTGGTATAGAACAGATTCACATCGGGACTTCTAAGAGAATCCACACCGATATCTACGATTTTTCTGATATAGACAGTACGAGTTTGTGTATCATTTTTCTTGTAAGCATCGCCCAACATTTCTGTTGTAAAAACCACTTGTAATTTGCCGGTATCGCTGCATTTGTATGTTTGCCAATAAAGGATTTTGGATTGGAATTTGGGCAACGAAAGCAATTGGGTTTGGTTATAGACGACTTTGGTTCTTTGGAAGATGCGACATCGAACGGTAAAGGTGGGCGAATTGTCGTATCCGATGTTTTGGATATTTGCCATCGGCATGATTGTATCGATTTTGTAATTATAACCACTGCCATTGCTAGGTTCATAAACAGTATTTATCATTACGTCCTTTTTCACACCCACATAAAATTTCCGAGTTGCGGTATCATTATCGACCACTTGATCACCTTTTCTTTTCACGATGATCATCAAAACATGTTCCCCGAAAGATGAGGGTTTGAATTGTTTTGGGAAAGTATAAGTGCGTTTTATGCCACTGCTTAGGGTATCGCGAAGGGTTTTGTTATAGAGCTTGGTGTTGCCGAACCAGATTTCGCATCGTACAGAAAAACTGTCTGTTGCGTTTTGTAAACCAATATTTCCAACTACTCCTTGTGGCGCAAGGCTATCAACGGTGTATGCATTTATACTGTCTTTTGGGTAATCGGCCGAAATGGCGGCAATATCAATATCGGCTTGCAACCTCGGTTCAATCAGGAATTTATAGGGTGCATCGGGAGAAAAATCTACCCAGTTTGTGTCGCCTAGTGGTTCCGCATAGTAAAATGTTCTGGGCCGAATGGGCTCTTCAATTTGGTAGCCGAAGGAAATGTTATTTGTGCCCAACTGACGAACACCGACATAAAATGAGCCTTTGATTTGGACGGGTTTTTTAAGATCTAGGATATAATTTCCGGACTTACTTGTAAGGGAATCGCTCTGAAAAATCAGTTTTCCGGGTCGTCTTCTGGTGCTATCGTGCGACCATATACCTACTTTGAATGGTTCGCCACCGCTGCCAAAGGTTACGGTAATTTGATTGATGTTTTTGGGTGAATTGGAGAAAAATTTGGCGACGAAATCGCCATTGGTGCCATTAAACCCGATTCCACCTGGCGCTGGGGATTGGGATACATCGCGGTAACTATAAACGTTTGCGTTGCCAAGTCGATACGATGCGCCGCTGTTGTTATATTTATTGGGGTCTTTGCTCTCTACAAAAACCGTATCGAGTCCAATGTTCACGGGATTAAGCGAAGGAACAGTAAAAAACGCTTGTTCTCCGGGGGCGATGGATACTTTAAAGCTATCCTTTTGGGTATTAAATCCTTGACTTCGGGTATATGCGTTGTAATTGGTAAGGGTTTGTTTGCCAACATTTCTCAAGAGCACTTGAACACTATCGGGTTTGCCAAGGGGTAAAGGCAACTTGCCCAATGAGTACACTTTTATTATGGCGATGTCTTTTTGAAATTTTGGAAAATTAAAAATAATGGTTGGATGGTAACTCCCACTGCTGGGTAGGCTATCAAAACCATTGGTTGAAATCCCGTATTTTAGTTGATTGCCGCCGTAATTTGGTACTGTCAAAGACCCTTCAAAATACCATTGCAATGTTGAGGACTGCTTTTTAATTTGGCGGTATTCTACATACATGGCGAGGTTTTCACCGTTCAAAGAATCATAAACGAATTTGGATGTATTGAAGGGTATTTGATAAAATTTCTCCAAAGTGCCAATGTAGCTGGCGGGGGTATTGCTGAAAACTAGGGTGCTATTTTTGGTTTCTGTAGGAAAGTGAAGTTTACCTGGTCCAAAATCTGAACGAGAGGTATTTTGAATCCAAATTTTACAAAATGTGCTGCTATTGGGTGCAAAAGAGGATACAATATGAAAAAACTCACAAGATTCAATGGTGTCTTTGTGATAGAGGTTTGCCAATTCAGATTTTGGAAAAATGTAAGCAAAACGAGAAACTTGTGTGTCTTTGGTGGTGCTTGCAACCATGGGTCCGCCCAAAGTACCCGCATAAGAGCCATCGCCAATTTTTACGTATTGTCCTATCGCTGAAGGCAACATCGCACAGAAGATGGCGATAAAGACAATCCATATTTTCAATTTTACTCTCATTTTATACAAACCTACGCGAAAATCACCAACTTGCCGAGGCAATATGTTTAATTTGCACCATCGTGAATAAGCAGAAACTCATCCAAGAAATCCTTTCCAAACGCTCCTATTTATGTACTGGTTTGGATACCCAAATTGAAAAACTTCCACAGGGTTTGGAGCGCAACGGCAAAGGGTTGATGCAGTTTAATCGCGACATCATAGACGCTACAAAGGACCATAGTGTGGCCTACAAGGTGAATACTGCATTTTACGAGCAATATGGCAAACAGGGTTGGGAATGGATGGAAGAAACGTTGCACTATTTGCCACAGAATACTTTAAAGATTGCCGATGCAAAACGGGGTGATATTGGCAACACGAGCAGCATGTATGCCAAGGCCTTTTTCGAAACCCTTCCTTTTGATGCAATTACTGTAGCTCCTTATATGGGTGAAGACAGTTTGCGTCCGTTCTTGGAGTTCAAAGACAAGTGGGTGATCTGTTTGGCGCTCACAAGCAATGCGGGTCACGCCGATTTTCAGTTGGGTGAATATGAGGGTAAGAAATTATACGAACGTGTCATTGAGACGGTTTGCAAGTGGGGCAACGAAGAGAATTTGATGTTTGTTGTGGGTGCTACGCGTGCCGAAATGGTGGGTGAAATCCGCAAGATGATTCCGAACCACTTTTTGTTGGTGCCTGGTGTTGGTGCACAGGGAGGAAGCTTGGCCGATATTACCGAAGCGGCTGCGAATAAGGAGGTAGGATTATTGGTAAATTCCTCCAGAGGCATTTTATATGCTTCTGAAGGGGAGGATTATGCAGAGGCGGCAGCCATCGAGGCCAAGAAATTGGCGAAGGAGATGAGCGGGCTTATCCGCGTGGTTTAAGGGGTCTGATTTCCAAGTTTACGTTATGGAAATTGTCTGGTGATTCTAGGCAATAAACGATTTGCGAAGCCACATCTTGGGGCATCAGCATATTGTCGTGCGGTTGAATATTCTCACTATGTCTAAAGAAATCAGTTTTTACTGAGCCAGGATAGATGCAAGTAACTTTCACTCCAAAATCGCGAACTTCCTTATATAGTGCATCGCTAAAACCTCTTACGGCAAATTTGGTAGCGCAATAACCGCTCACTTGTTGGTATCCTTCTAGGCCGGCGATGGATGATATATTGATGATATGCCCAAGACCTTGTTTTTTCATGGAAGGCAATGCCAATCGGGTGGCGTAAAAGAGTCCGGTGACATTTGTATCGAACATTTCTTGCCACTGATCGAGGCTAATTTCTTCGCAAAAGCCAAAATAACCCAGTCCGGCGTTGTTGATGAGTATATCAATTTTGCCGTGTGCTGTGAGGACTTTATCGAAAGCGGTTTGAAGGGATTCGTGATTTCTAACATCCGCGATAAGGCAATGATAATTCTCGTGTTGGGTTGTGCAACCGGATCTGCATAGACCATAAACGGTGGCGCCTTTTGCTAACAATTGGTTTACACACTCGAGGCCAATTCCTTTGTTGGCTCCAGTTACAATGGCAATGCGGTTATTAAGATTCATTTTTTTGAGTATTTAGAAGAGTTAACAATGAAGATTCGATTTGGTTCCAATCCCAAGCAATTGAGGTGATTTTTGTATTGTTTTTGTTTACGAAGTGCTGGTATGATTTATCGTAGTAGACCAGTAGGATTTCCACCCACGTTTTGAAATCATTTGCTTCTAGCGCTTCAACTGCGGCTTGTTCATGTTGGCCACCAAGTCGTTTTCTAAGTTTTTGGGTTTGGGCGATGAGCTGATCTTTGGGCAAGCCGGCGTATTCGTTGATGATACGATTTATTCTTGTTTGGGTATCGACATGAATTTCGAGACTTGGGGCTTCTTTCATTTGCTTCCAGAGTCCTTCGGGCACGGCACATTGGCCCACGGTTCTACTTTCGTTTTCTATGTAAACGGTTTGGTTTTCATGAAATTGCAGGTAATCGATGGCGATGAGGTTTTCGAACATTTCATTTCTAGGCTGGGCGGGCATTCCAACGCCTCCGAGGGCACTACCTTTATGATTGGCTCTTTTTTCTAGGTCGATGATTGCTTTACCATTGTTTTGCAGCAATTGAAGGAGCTCTGTTTTTCCGGAGCCTGTATGACCGGCGATTAAAACGATGTTTAAGGGTGTTTTTAGGGTTTGGAGAACCCAGTTCCGGTAGGATTTATAGCCATCTTTTATGATAAAAACGGGGTGACCGCTCCATTGTGTGATGGTGGAAGCAATTTGACTACGAAGTCCGCCTCTCCAGCAGTAGAACAGGAGTTTTTTCTGATGGTTATGTTGTATGTCCATCAGTTGTTGGTAGATGGAAGCGAATTTGGGACCGGTGAGAGAGAGGCCAAGCATGACGGCCGCTTCGCGGCCTTCATGCTTATAAGCGCGGCCTACGGCCGCGCGATCTTCATCGCAAAGTATAGGTACATTGATGGCATTGGGGATGTGGGCCCGTTCAAATTCCGACTCACTTCGTACATCAACCCAAATAAAATCGTCACGTCTGAGCAGCGCTTCCTGAATCGTTAACGCCCTGGTCTGACTCATGATTACATAATTACTTCCAACAAGCTGCGGTAAGCCAATACAGTATCTCCGTATTTTTCCTTGGTTTTGGCTTGAAGTATCGGACCAAATTGATCCCTATACTGTTGGTACATTTCTAAAGAATCCGCGGTATACTGAATGGCATAATTCACGCCTTCATTGTCGTCCGCATCGGTAAGTAACTTTAAAATCTTGTATTCTGTAAAACAGCCGGTTTGCATCACTTCAGGAATGTGTTCTTGCTGCATCCATTTGAGCCATTCTTCGGCCATTTGGCTGCCCACATTACAAGTTACGTTGTAAACAATCATTGTTTTATTGACTTATGCGGATGTTATAACCTTCCATGATGAGGTTTGCCAACAATTTTTTACAAGCCAATTCGGCCATTTCATGGGCTTCTTCTGCGGTATTTGCATCCAAATCCATTGTGATAAATTTCCCAATGCGTACATTGGATGCGTTGTTTAAACCAATTTTTGGCAGGCCATTGGCAACAGCTTTTCCTTGGGGATCCAACAATCCCTTTAATGGTAAGATTTCAATCTCGGCAACGAATTTCACAGTACAAACCTACATTAAAATCCGCAAAAAATCGTGTACTTTGCCGTGATGATTTTACACAAAAAACAAACGTTATGGGTGGCGCTGGCTTTCGTTTTCACATTTTCTGCGTGTAATGGAAAGAAGCAAGTGGATACGGAATCGTCCAAAGACAGTATGACCGCTATAAATGATAGTATACCCAAAGTGGGAGAACCCTTGCGTGGATCGGATTCGGGGATTGTGGTGATGGAGACAAAACGAGCGGAAACCACATTGTTGGGTGTTTGGCATCAGTTACCGATAAATGGGATTCGTGAGGCAATCAAAACCAATGCGACATTAATTGTGGCGGAAATCGTAGCGCAGAAATTGCGTATGGAAGGCGGCCTCAGTGTGGTGTATCGAAGAATGCCAAGCGAAGGAACGCAAGAAGTATTTATCGGCATACCGGTTGGTGGAAATTTGGATCGTATTCGCAAAATGTCGGAGTCCAATACCGGAGGAAACGCATCAGACAAACAGATGTTCACCACATTAACGCTACCCGCGGCAACATATTTAAAGGCCACGGTAAATGCAGAACCGGGATTAACCACTATGTCATGGTTGCAGTTTAAGTCGTTGATGATCAATCGAAAACAGTGCATCGTCACCGACTTTGAATCGAAAGAAAACGCAAATGCAAAAATCGGTGAGGTGGATTTGAGCAAAGTGGCCAAGACCTTTCCATATATGGAATATTATACGGACAGTAGGAATTTAGAAATGGCGACAACGGTGGCACAGGCCATATTATTGATGCGCAAACCTTGAAAACACAGGCGGCATATCTTTTACCAGGCGATACGGTTTTGCTGATTGCACCGTCTAGGAGTGTGAGTGAAGCGGATGTCGCTGCTTTTTCTAGGTGGGTTGATTCGCAGGGATGGAAATTGGAATATTCGCACAATTTGTTTGAGGTGGAACATCAATTTGCTGGCAGCGATCAACATCGGGCGGAAGATTTAATTTGGGCGATTACCCATCCTACGGCGAAAGCCATTTTTACGGCTAGGGGCGGATATGGTTGCGTTAGGACTGTTTCGAAGGCTGAGGATTTGTACGATGCGATGCAGGGCCAATTGCGGGGCCAAGTGCAGGGTGAAAATTCGATGGGGGGATATCCAATTGAGGGAAATACAATGACATCCTTAGTGAAGCCCCATTCAGGTTTAGTTAAGTTGCTCAAGCATTCGCCGGCCAAGTGGTTGGTTGGGTTTAGTGATATTACTTGGTTGCATCTTTTGTTTGCGAAAGCCAATTTGCAGAGCATTCATGGACCTGTGGCAACGCAGTGGAATTTAGCGCATGGGTGCATTGACCATAACATTTCTCACTTGGCAAAAACCTTGATGGGCGATATCGTGTCATTGGATTTATCGAACTGTGATGTGGTTCGTTCAAAGCCATTCGCCGGCGAGTTGCTGGGGGGAAATTTGAGTTTGTTGTATGCCTCGCTCGGTACCTCTTTGCAGCCCAATACCGTTGGAAAAGTTTTATTCATTGAGGATTTGGATGAATACTACTACCACATTGATAGGATGTTGTTTTCATTAAAATTGGCGGGTCTTTTTGATGGAATAAAAGGGTTGTTGGTGGGCAGTATGCTTGACATGAACGATAATTCGGTTCCTTTTGGAAGGTCGGTTAAGACGATGATAACAGAATTGCTATCGGGCTATGATTTTCCGATTATTTTCGATGTACCGGTGGGACATGATGAAGAAAATATATCGATAAAGTTGGGTGCGGAGTGTAACTTTGAAAATTCAATACTAACGCAATAGCCCTGTGATTTCATCCAAAACCTTCATCGCATTTACCAAGTTTGGCATTGTTGGCGGGATTAGCTTTTTGGTGGATATGTCGGTGTATTACGGTATGAGTCAGTTCATGCCCACCTACTTTGCAAAGGCCGCGGGTATTATGGTTGCCACGTTGGTGAACTATAAGCTGAACAAATATTGGACTTGGGAGAGCAAGAAGTCGGCGGGTGTTGATAAATCAAGGAATGAGACACTAAAGAAATATTTGATGCTATATGCATTGAGTGGAGGAATAAATGTGGGCACCAACGAAATCATGTTGGCATCATTGCCAAATTGGGAGTTGCAGTTGAATATGGTATTTCCTGTGGTGGGAGATATTGCTGCGAATACGATGGGTGGGATGAAGCAATTGTTTGCAGTGAAGATTGATAAATTGTTTGCTGTTTTAACGGCAACGGCGGTGGGTATGGGCATCAACTTTCTGGGTCAGAAGCTGTGGGTGTTTGGCAAGAACGACAAATAGTTGGTCATTGCAAGAAATGACTAACTTTGTAAGAATTCATTTTAACAAAAAATAACATGGCATGTACATCTTGTGGAACCAAGGCTGGCGGCACCCCCGGTGGGTGTAAGAGCAACGGCACTTGTGGGACCAGTGGCTGCAATGCGTTGAATGTATACGATTGGTTCAAGGACATGGACCTGCCTACGGGCTATAAACCGTTTAATGTGGTAGAAGTTCGATTCAAAGGTTCTCGCAAAGAGTTCTTTAGAAATACGAATGATTTGGACCTATTTACTGGGGATTACGTATGTGTTGACAGCAGCATTGGTTTTGATATTGGGACAGTATCTGCAACGGGCGAAATCGTTCGATTGCAATTGAAAAAATATAGAGTTCGCGAGGATTCCGATGAGATGCGAGGCATACAGAGGGTAGCCAGTGAACGGGATATGGAGCGCAGGGAGGAAGCCAAGAGCAAAGAGGATCAAACCTTGGAGCGAGCGCGGACGATTGCATTTTCATTGAATCTTCAGATGAAGATTTCGGACATTGAGATTCAGGGCGATGGTAGAAAGGCGATATTTTTCTATACGGCCGAAACGCGGGTGGATTTCCGTGAATTGATCAAGCGATATGCCGATGAGTTTAAGGTAAAAATCGAAATGCGACATATTTCCTATCGGGAGGAAGCTTCTCGATTGGGCGGTACGGGTGTTTGCGGTAGAGAGCTTTGCTGCAGTACTTGGCTAACCGATTACAAGCAGGTGAATACCGGTGCAGCGAGGGTTCAAAACTTGAGCATCAACATGGAAAAATTGGCCGGTCAGTGTGGTCGTTTGAAGTGCTGTTTGAACTTCGAGTTGGATCAATATGTTGAGGCTACGGATGCATTTCCAAAGGCAAAAATCGTTCGATTGGACACCATCAACGGGATGGCTTACGCGCGCAAAACCGATATTTTGAAGAAGTTGATGTGGTTCTCTTACGACGACAATCAGACTTGGGTCGCTTTGCCAGTTGACAAGGTGAACGAGGTGATGGAGGAGAATAAGAATGGCAAACAATCGGCAGCGTTGCAAGATTTGGCGCCGGCGAGTGCGGTATTGGAAAAAGTGGGCACCACGATGGAAGATCGCAATAATGATTTTATTGGTAATTCAGAATTGTTATCGGACGATGAGTTTGCATTGAAGAAAAGAGGTCCTGAAAAGGGAGATCAACGCAATGGAGATCGACGTAAGGGTGGCAACGACAGACGTCCAGACAGTCGCGGTCCACGACCGGCGGGTGAAAACCGTGGTCCGAGACCTGACAATAGAGGTCCAAGGCCGGAAGGCGGTCCAAGACCGGTAGGTGAAAACCGCGGTCCGAGACCTGACAACAGAGGCCCAAGGCCAGAAGGTGGCCCAAGACCGGTAGGTGAAAACCGCGGTCCGAGACCAGACAATAGGGGTCCACGTCCAGAAGGCGGCCCAAGACCGGTAGGTGAAAACCGCGGTCCGAGACCTGATAATAGAGGTCCAAGGCCGGAAGGCGGTCCACGACCGGCTGGTGAAAACCGTGGTCCGAGACCTGATAACAGGGGTCCAAGACCAGAAGGCGGTCCAAGACCCGTAGGAGAAAACCGTGGCCCAAGACCAGCTAACGGTCCTAAGCCTAATGCTGACACCCCACCGAATACAAATACTGGCGATTCGCCAAAATCAGAATAACAACAAGAATCAAAATAACAACGAGAGAGGGGCGCCGCAGGCGCCCCTCTCTCGTTTAATATATAAATGGTGATTGATGGCGAGCGCCACCAATGATTTAATAACTCAAGTACATGCTCTTCTGCTTGTATAATTCGCGGAAGGCTGGATCTTTCAAGTCTTTGATGAACAAAATGCTCTCGCCGGTACTTTTCATTTCGGGACCCAATTCGCGACTCACACCCTGGAATTTGTTGAAGCTAAATACGGGTTGTTTTATCGCATAGCCAGAAGGTCGAGCCGGAATGGTAAAGTCCTTGATCTTGTTTGCACCCAACATCACCTTTGTGGCCATGTTTACGTATGGATAATCGTACGCCTTACAAATGAAAGGCACAGTTCTAGATGCCCTCGGATTGGCTTCAATCACATATACTTTCTCATCTTTGATGGCAAACTGAATGTTCATCAAACCTCTGATATTCAAGGCATGAGCCAATTTTTCCGTATATTCAATCATTAGGTTTTGCACTTTTTCACTCAGCGCAAACGGGGGAAGTACAGCGCTCGAATCGCCAGAGTGAATACCGGCAGGTTCGATGTGCTCCATCATTCCTAATATGTGGACGTCTTCGCCATCGCAAATACTATCGCTTTCGGCTTCTTCAGCCCGTTCCAAGAAGTGATCAATCAATACCCTGTTTCCAGGTAAATCGCCGAGCAATTTAACAACCGCCTTTTCCAAGTCTTCGTCGTTGATGACAATCACCATCCCCTGTCCGCCCAACACGTAACTAGGTCGAACCAACACAGGATATCCCACTTGATTTGCAATCACAATTGCCTCTTCAGCGTCGAGGGCCACACCAAATTTTGGATAAGGAATATCTAAGGTGGCGAGCATTTCACTGAAACGACCGCGATCTTCGGCGATGTCCATATTATCGTAACTGGTACCAATGATTTTAATGCCTTTTTCTTGCAGTTTTTCGGCCAATTTCAATGCAGTTTGTCCGCCCAACTGAACGATAACGCCTTCGGGTTTTTCGTGTTGGATGAGTTCCCACAAATGCTCCCAATAAACGGGCTCAAAATAGAGTTTATCTGCCATATCAAAATCGGTACTTACCGTTTCGGGGTTACAATTGATCATAATCGCTTCATAACCAGCCTCGCGAGCGGCCATGATTCCGTGAACACAGCTGTAATCGAATTCGATACCCTGTCCGATGCGATTTGGACCGCTACCGAGAACGAAGATTTTCTTCTTATCGCTGACGATGCTTTCGTTTTCGCCATCGAAGGTTGAATAGAAGTAATTGGTAGGACTTGGGAATTCAGCGCTACAGGTATCAACCATTTTATAGACTCTGCGAATACCAAGGCTATATCGTTTTTCACAAACTTGATCGGCTGTAGTATTGCCACCCATCAGCCAAGAAATCTGCTCATCGCTGTATCCTTTTTCTTTGGCGATTTTTAATAATGTCGCAGGAACATTGTCGATGTTATATCTTCTGATTTCAGTATCAGTTTTTACCAAATCAGCGATTTGCTCTAGGAACCAACGGTCTACGCGGGTAATTTTTTGAACGCTGCTGATGGGAACGCCCAAGGCCAAAGCGTCTTTGATTTGGAAAACGCGATTCCAGCTGGCGTATTCCATGCCGTGCACCAATTCTTCCAGGTTACGACTCACTTTATTTCCATCAGCGCCGAGGCCATGACGGGAAATCTCGAGACTCTGACAAGCTTTTTGGAGTGCTTCTTGGAAGCTTCTGCCGATGGCCATGACTTCACCAACCGACTTCATTTGGAAGCCTAGGCGGGTATCAGCCCCATGGAATTTATCGAAGTTGAAACGAGGGATTTTAACGATTACGTAATCCAAGGCAGGCTCAAAAAATGCGCTGGTTGTCTTGGTAACGGGGTTTTTGAGTTCATCCAAGTAAAAACCGATGGCCAACTTAGCCGCGATTTTCGCAATTGGATAACCTGTTGCTTTTGAGGCCAAGGCGGAACTTCTGCTTACCCTAGGGTTGATTTCGATGGCAATGATCTCTTCGTCTACAGGGTTGACGCTAAACTGGACGTTACAACCCCCGGCGAAAACACCCATACTGCGCATCATCTTGAAAGCCATATCGCGCATTCTTTGGAAGGCGGTATCGCTCAATGTCATAGCGGGGGCTACGGTAATTGAATCCCCGGTGTGAATCCCCATCGGGTCGAAGTTTTCGATGGTACAGATTACGGCGATATCGTCTTTGCTATCGCGAAGCAACTCAAATTCATATTCTTTCCAACCCAAAACGGCTTGCTCCACCAATACTTCATGGACTGGGCTGCACTCAAGGCCATATTGTAAGGCACGATCAAATTCTTCTTTTTTATAGACGATGGCGCCCCCCGTCCCTCCCATCGTGTAGCTAGGACGGATTACCAAAGGAAAGCCGATGCGTTGCGCGATTTCTTTGCCTTCTAGGAAGCTGTTGGCAACCTGACTTTTAGCAACGCCTACGCCTAGTTCAATCATCAATTGACGGAATTTCTCGCGATCTTCCATTTTGTCGATGGCGACAATATTCACTCCAATAATTTTGCAATTGTATTTTTCCCAAATGCCAAGTTCATCACACTCTTTGGCCAAATTCAATGCAGTTTGTCCGCCCATGGTTGGCAAAACGGC
>CANIZU010000007.1 GCA_947472115.1 Flavobacteriales bacterium
AGAATGATTTCCGGGGATTGGCGCGAAACGCCGAAGGCGTTTCGCCAGAAGTAATAACAGGCACTCCTGTAACGCTTACGATCTTTGCTCCCCCAATTTTTATTCTCCTTAAAACAAGATTTTAAATACAAATGAAAAGGAGTGCCGCCGTCGTACTCAAACAACATAGTGGCACAATTACTATAAAAAATATATGGAAAAGTAGATGTCATTTCGTTTTATTAGGTACATCCCAATCCATTTTTGTTATTCTAACAAAAACCGGATAGAGCGTTATTGATTGAATAGATGTGGGGTGTCTTCGTATATCACAACAAACCGAATCCCATCGTTGTAAGGTGCTGATCCTCCACCTCTTATATGTATCGAGTTGATTAACCCCTCGAACGTCGCGTCTGGCAAAGAAGAAACGAAGTTAGAACCAAATGCCATCGCACTTAAACCAACATATGCACCCTGGTCGTATCCGATGAAGGCGAAACGACTTGGCTCACTACCGTAGGTTGCAAAGAATTTCTTGGAGAAATGTAACGTCGCCGTATCATGAAAATCCGTAAAGTTCACCGTTGGGTAAATACAAATATCATCGTTCAATCCACTGTAATATCGCTTGTCCTCAAACCAACTTAAGTCGGCGATTACCCAGCATTGTTGACGTTTTTCAAGGAGTTTTTCTAGGGGTGTTCTCACCGCGACGTCATCGGTACAGGCCACCAACAACAAGCTGTCTCGTTTTGGCAGGGCCGGCGTTAATATCCCATCTTTCATCGTGTGAATTGTAATCAATTTAGTAGTAGACTTAACCATCGATGCTTTGTAAGTCAATGCCTTAGGCTTACTAGATTTACCAGCGTCTATAATTAAACAAATGCGATGCTTAGGGAACATTCGGACGATATTTTTTGCGACTGATTTATATCGCAGCGTATCGTTGATGAAAAAATTGATATTCGGAAAAGGTCCTGTGGTTAATCCTTTTTGCGATTTCGGTTTGATATAGGTGAGCGGTGAAATCCATAATTGCGGACTACTAGGTACAATCTCTGTCACTACGTTGTTCGCCGATACCGAGGCTAGATTTGGTTTGTTTCCCGATGAATTAACCCAGCTACCGGCAGGAGAAGAAATTAAATCCTTGAAATTCTGTTCGTATACCGGACCAATGATGATGTTGTTGTCGATGAAGTTCTTATTCGCCGCAATCGATTTGATAGCCAATTGGTTCAAGGGAATGCTATCCGTAGGTTCGGTATCAAAAACACTGACATTGGCTTTGAATCCATCGGCTTCTAATTCTTGAAATGCGAGTTTTAGTCCTAGGTAGTAATCGAGCATTGCATCGCTCAGGGCATTTTGTTTGACACCGCTGGCATGAAAGGGTAGTGCGATGCCAATTCTTAATGGGCCTTGGGTTTGAACGGGATTTACACCTTCAATGGCGCGACCTTTACTGGAGTCTTGGGATTGCAGCAGCGAATGAGCCAACATCAAACAGATACACAAACACAGAGTTTTCACCTTGGTTCGGCTGATTGATGTCAAAAGAGCTATTCTGCGATGCATGGATTTTAGTGTAAGTTAATCAATTATTCCCATTCAATGGTTGCTGGCGGCTTGGAACTGATATCATAGACCACTCTGTTGATGCCTCTCACGCGATTGATGATGCTGTTGCTAATATCGGCCAAAATATCATAAGGTATATGAACCCAGTCGGCTGTCATGCCATCGGTGCTTGTCACAGCCCTCAAGGCCACGACTTGCTCATAGGTTCGTTCATCACCCATAACTCCCACGCTTTGGATGGGTAATAGAATTGCGCCGGCTTGCCAAATCTTTTCATACCAACCATATTCGCGCAATTTTTCCATGTAAACCCAATCCGCTTCTTGTAGTAACTTGACCTTCGCTTCTGTAATATCACCCAAAATACGAATTCCCAATCCAGGTCCTGGGAATGGATGTCGGTGTAAGATTTCATGCGGCAAACCCATCGCATCGCCAACTCTACGTACTTCGTCTTTAAACAAACTGCGCAATGGCTCGATGATTTTCAAACTCATTTTTTCGGGTAGGCCACCGACGTTATGGTGACTTTTGATGGTTGCGCTAGGGCCTTTAACACTCACGCTTTCAATAACATCAGGATAAATGGTTCCTTGGGCAAGCCATTTTGCATCTTTGATTTTGAGACTCTCTTCTTGGAAAACCTCTACAAACACACGTCCGATGGCTTTTCTCTTGTCCTCAGGATCGGTAAGCCCCTTCAACGCATCGTAAAACTGCTGTGATGAATCAACGGCTATCACATTTAAATCCAATTGCTTATAGGCGTCTTGCACCAATGCGAACTCGTTTTTGCGCAACAAGCCGTTATCGATAAATATACAGTGGAGTTGCTTTCCGATGGCTTTGTGGAGTAATAATGCAGCGACGGAGCTATCAACACCGCCAGACAAACCAAGAATTACTTGGTCGGTTCCCACGGTCTGACGAATGTTAGCGACGGTTTCATCGATGAAATGACCCGGAGTCCAATCGCCGGCACATCCGCAAATCGAGTAAGCGAAATTCTTCAACAGCGCTAAGCCTTCGGTACTATGATATACTTCTGGGTGGAATTGAATGCCAAATACGGGATTGGTACTGTCCAATTCAAATGCTGCCACGGGAATTGATTCGGTGGTGGCGATTACTCTAGCATTGTTAGGTAGCGCGGTAATTGTATCACCATGACTCATCCAAACTTGTGATTCGTTGCTTAAACCTGTAAGTAGGGTGTTTTCATTGCCGCTTCTTTGCATCGTGGCTCTTCCATATTCCCGGTGATCACTGCGAGATACCACGCCGCCAAATTCTTTGGCCAACATTTGTGCACCATAACAAACACCTAGCAAGGGTCCGTGGGCCATTAATGTGTCCAAATCGACCATGGGTGCATCGGTTTCGTTTACCGAACATGGACTACCCGAAAGAATGATTCCTTTGATGTCGGACGTCAATTCTGGGATGTGATTATAGGGATGGATTTCGCAATAAACGAACAATTCACGCAGTCTGCGCGCAATCAATTGGGTATACTGAGAACCAAAGTCGAGAATGAGGATTTTTTCAGTCATGAATCTTCCACAAAGGTACTGAAATTTCCCCGAGTCTACCATCCAAACCGAGTGATTTGGGCTAATGTTTATAAGGGAATTGTTAACACCTGCTTCACCATCCAAATGGCGGCATTGCTGCTTCTTTGAATGATTTGTTCTCGGTTTCCAAAGAGTCTGAATTTCTTGCAAAGGGTCTGGGTTTCTGTGCTCACTGCGATATAAACGAGTCCAACGGGTTTTTCTTTGCTTCCGCCGTCTGGGCCTGCAATTCCTGTAGTTGCGATGGATAGTTGCGTATTGAACTTTGCTCGTACACCCTTTGACATGGCCACGGCACAAGGTTCGCTTACCGCGCCAAATTCTGTTATGATTGCAGGGTCAACGCCCAATTCGGAAATTTTGACATCGTTCGAATAGCAGACAATACTGCCTGGGAAAACAGAGGAGATGCCAGGAGTTTGCATTAAGCGGTTGGCAATGAATCCCCCGGTACAACTTTCGGCAGAGGTGAAGGTGATGCCTTCTTGAATTAAATACTCCGACAAATGCGTTGCTGGATCTTTATCGCCTAGACAAAAGACATCGTTGTGAATCGTTGCTATTAGCTTTTCGAAATATTCATCGATGATAAGTTCCGCCGTGCTATTGGCTTTTTGCGACAGTCGCAATTTAACCATGTTGAAGTTGGGCAGGTAGGCGAGACTCAACGATTTTGGCAGGGCTTTTTCGAATTCTTCCAAATCTTTGGATAGCAGACTTTCTGCTTTTTGCAGTGTCACCAATGTTCGATGTTCTACAATCGGCAATTCTAGGGTTTCGCGCAATTTTGGCAATACCCGCTCTTCGATCAAATGATATACTTCCACCGGAACCCCTGGTAATGAGATAAGGATTTTATTGTTTTGATGAAACCACATACCTGGCGCTGTTCCTACGGCGTTATGGAGGGTAACACAAGCTTCAGGTAAATCGGCTTGCACTAAATTGATGTCTAAAAGTTGCCGGCCGCGTTGAGCGAAAATTTTCTCCAAATGTTCGATCACGGAATCGTCTCTTCTATAGCCGCAGCTGAAATATTTGCAGAGCGTTTTTTTGGTGATATCGTCTTTGGTGGGCCCCAGTCCACCCGTGACAATCAGAATGTTACAACGAGATTGTGATTCAGCAATGGCTTGTAAAATGGCAGATTCATTGTCGCGAATGGCCGTTTTTCGCGAAATAGAAATACCAATGCTACCCAGTTTTTGACCGAGATATGCGCTGTTGGTATCCACGGTCTGACCGATTAAAAGTTCATCGCCGATGGTAATAATTTCTGCCTCCATGGTGCAAAAATACGCGACCGACTTAACTTTGTTGTGTGGAGTTGCCAATAATCATTTATACAGATGGCGCGGCTTTGGGAAATCCCGGACCCGGTGGATATGGCGCAGTTTTAATGCATGCCCAATACCGAAAAGAACTGTCGGGCGGTTTTCGTAGAACCACCAACAATCGCATGGAATTGTTGGCCGTAATCATGGCCCTAAAACATATTAAGTCGCCAGGATTACCCATTCAAGTTTACACCGACAGCAAATATGTTTGTGATGCCATCGAAAAGAAATGGTTGTTTGGATGGAAAGCAAAGGGTTGGAAGAAGGTAAAAAATGTTGATTTATGGCAGGCGTTTTTGCCATTGTACGAGCAGCACAAGCCCAAGTTTTATTGGGTTAAAGGTCACGCGGGCATCAAGGAAAATGAGCGATGCGATGTCTTGGCAACCACAGCTGCACAATTGGGACCCACAGAGGTGGATGTGAATTACGAAAAATACGAATCTGAGCAGGAAAAAGGCTTGGGTTTAGATATTTAGCAAATCACGAGCATTCAATTTTGCTGCTTCGGTGGGGTTCTTTCCACTAAGCATCTCCGCCAGAGCCAATATTCTGCCGTCAGCGTCTAGTGGTCTGATTTTGGTTTCACTAATTGCGGCTTGGTTGTCCTTGTACACAAATAACTGTTGATTTCCCGCCGCTGCGACCTGAGGAAGGTGGGTGATGGCTAATATTTGCTGCTTTTTGCCCTGAGTGCGCATCAAATAGCCCAATCGATTTGCAACCTCACCACTAACGCCCGTATCTGCTTCATCGTAAATGAGGGTAGGGAGTTGCTTGAGGTCGGCAATCAATGTTCGAAGGCAGAAATTGAGTCGAGAAATTTCACCACCCGACGCAACTTTTTCTATGGGCATGGGTGATTGACCTTTGTTGGCGCAGAAAAGCATCGAAATTTGCGTATTTCCTGTTTCATTAAAGCTCGAATCAGCTTGGGCAATATGAATTTCAATCTGTGCAAATGGCATTTCCAATTGCTTCAATTGATCCACCACTTGTGAGCACAAACTTTCAAGGCCACTCAATCGCTTTTTATGCAGTGAATTGGCTTTGGTTTGTCTGTCTGATTGAAGCCTTAACGTGCTCTCTTGTAATTCGGCGATTTTCTCTTGGAGTACAGTTTCCCCTGCTTGCTCGCTTTGTAACGATGTCAATTTCTCTAGCAGGGCTTGGGACGAATCGACATTATGCTTGCGGAATAACGATTGCAATAAAGAATATCGGTCATTGGCATTTTGCAGTTTTTCAGGGTTGCTTTCGATTCCTTGGGCAATGACTCTGAGGTCCCTTGCGAGTTCTTTTGCGTCTACCGCGATCGACATAAATCGTTCATAAATGCCTCCCAATTGCGGGTTGATGCTTGAGAATCCCTTCATTTCCGACTTCACTGCGTTAAGTTGGTCTACAATCGAATTTTCGGAGCCATCCATCGCCATGTCAATTTTGCCGAACATTTCTTCCAAATCGGTAGCCTGACTAAGCAAGGCAATATCACTTTCCAACTCGATTTCTTCACCTATTTTGGGGTTGAAATCTTCTAGTTCTTTTCGCAAAAAACCATTGTATTCGGTGTCCTGCGTGATTTTTGAGAGTTGTTCTAACGCTGTTTTTAAGTCGATAGCTACTTTTTGATGCTCAAAGTAGGTGTGCTGATAGTCGGACAATAATTCTGTGCAATCACAAAACGCATCGAGCAGTTTTAACTGTTCATTGGGTTGGGTAACTAGCAGTCCTGTATGCTGAGAATGAATTTCTAACAATTGCTGACCTAGCCATTTCAATTCTGAAACTGTGACTTGCGATTCGTTGATAAAAGAGCGAGTTTTCCCATTGGGACTCCATTCTCTTCTTATTGTGCAATGATTGTTGAAGTCGATGTCCCTTTCTTCAAAAGCCGTTTTTAAATTCAGCCTCGACAGGTCAAATGAAGCCTCTAAAATACATTTCAGCGAGGGGTCGAGTATCGCAGTACTATCGCCGCGTTCACCCATTATCAAACCAATGGCACCCAATAAAATACTTTTTCCAGCACCTGTTTCACCGGTAATTGACGTAAAACCTTCTTGGAATTCAATATCAAGGTCTTTGATTAGCGCGTAATTCTTGATATTCAGGTGAGTAATCATAATTTATATTGAGTTGATGTGATTATCGGGTGATGATTGTATTTAGGACCCACAAGTTATCTTGTATGTCTTTTTTATGTTCGATGGCTTCTTGGAAGGAAGTGAATTTGATATCGTTATTGACAACACCTACGGCTTCGTTTTTGCGTCCATCGATTAGGGCTTTTACAGCATGCGCTCCCAAACGCGAAGCGAGTATCCTGTCGTTTGCTGTCGGTCTGCCGCCGCGTTGTACGTGACCTAACACAGTGACTCTACAATCGGTTTCGGGGTAAATGGCTTGGAATCGTTTAGAAATTTCGTAGGCACGGCCTTCTTCATCGCCTTCTGCGACCACAAAGATGCTAAATTCCTTTTTACGGGCTTTGGATTCATACAAATGCACGATATCGTCAAATTCGTTTCCGCGTTCAGGGATGAATATACCTTCAGCTCCACCTGCAATGCCTGATAGGAGAGCGATGTGACCTGAATGCCGACCCATAACTTCTACGAAAAAGATTCTATTGTGGGCATCTGCAGTATCTCTGATTTTGTCGATGGCTTCCATCGCAGTGTTAATTGCAGTATCATAACCAATGGTGGCATCTGTTCCCCAAAGATCATTGTCGATGGTGCCAGGACAACCCATGCTCGGAATACCAAATTCTTTTTCAAAAATCATGGCTCCCGTATAAGTTCCGTTTCCACCTATGCAAACGATGCCTTCAATGCCCAGATTTTGTAGATTCTGATGGGCTTTTTTACGCCCTTCGGGTGTCATAAAGTCCATACTTCTGGCTGTTTTTAAAATCGTTCCACCCATTTGAATGATGTTGGCCACGCTGCTGGTTGTCATTGGGTGGATTTCATTCTCAATCAATCCTTGGTAACCTCTGTGGATTCCAAACACTTCCAAATTGTAATGGGCACAGGCTCTAATGACAGAGCGGATGCATGCATTCATGCCTGGGGCATCACCGCCGGATGTGAGAACTGCTATCTTTTTCACGATTTACAAAATACGTTAAAATTTCGTTGCGATTATTAACAAAAAACCCCGCGAATGCGGGGTTTTTGCAAAAGTTAAATGTTTATTTATTGATTAGTTATCAATCTTCTTGTAACTAAATTCGATATAATCGTTGTGGTTTCCAATAGCAGGTAAATCCTGGATGTTGGTTACTTTAATAATGTAAAGGTTGAAAGGTAAATCTTGACCTGTCTTAAGCAAATACACATCACCAATCGCTAAAACTGCAGTTTGAGCAGTAGCTGCAGCACTGTTGGCTTTCCAAAGATTATACAAATAAGTAGTTGTGTTTGCATTTGTAAAGTCGTTTGCAGTAACCTTTACGAATTTGCCTTTGTTGTCAGATCCCCAGATTTTTGAGAATTGAGCCATTGCACTGGTTGACATATCCATCAAATCTTTTTGCGTAGCAGAAGCACTTTTAAGCAAAGGAACACCTTTGTTTAAATCGTAAGCACTTTCAAATCCTGTGTTGTTCGCATTGTAAATCAACTGAGTTTGGAAACCCAATAATGGTGCAGTTGGAGGAATTACCATTATTTTAATACTCTTGGTGCTAGATTGACCATTGGCATCTTTTGCGATGAAGTTGAAAACAACCACATCGTCAACGCTACCCGCCAAACGAGTTTTGATAACAAAGTTTACTGCGTTTCCTGAAACAGAAGAGTCAAAGAAAGTTTTGGTTGCAGCACCATTAATAGAGTAGTTTGCGCTGATTCCAGACAAATTACCTGAACCAGAAGTTGCAGAAACGCTAAACGACAACAATGAATCGCTCATTACAGAGATGTCACCGCTAACGTATTTTGCACCAGCGGTTAGAGAAATACTGGGTTTTGGATCTTTGCTATCACCGCCGCATGAGCCTAAGAAGGCAACTACGGGCAAAGCAAGGGCTAAAAGTAGATGTTTGATTTTCATATTTTTTTATTTGTTACGCAAATTTCAAGAAAAATCGCAATTTTCCAAGCAGTTTTTCATGTATTTTCGTTTACCGACAAATTGTCATAGGTTTTGGCGTTTTAATACTTTTTCAGACATCGCCGATATTTGGCACAAGCATTGATTGAATGTGTTCCAATGTTTAAAAACAAAGAGACCTTTTTTAGTAGTGATCAGGATTCAGAGGGATTTGAAGACGCACCAGAGTTTTTGCCACTGTTTTCAAAGCATGAGGAGGAGGAAAGTAATAAGCTGGAGGTGCCTGCCGAACTGCCGGTACTTACAATGCGCAATACAGTCCTGTATCCAGGTGTAATATTTCCAATCACGGTAGGTCGTGACAAGAGCATTAAACTCATTCGCGAAGCCAATAAGAAGAGTAAGATTATCGCTGTGGTGGCTCAAAGGAATTCGGATGTTGAAGATCCTCAAATTGATGACCTTTTCACGGTGGGGACGATGGCTCAAATCATTCGTATGATGCGTATGCCTGATGGCAGTTCTACCGTCATTTTACAAGGAAAACGTCGTATAAAAATCGATGAATATGTGCAAAGCGAACCCTATTTTAAAGCCAAGGTGAGTTCACTGCCAGATTTGCCAAT
This sequence comes from Flavobacteriales bacterium, assembly GCA_947472115.1. Classification (GTDB taxonomy): domain Bacteria; phylum Bacteroidota; class Bacteroidia; order NS11-12g; family UBA955; genus UBA955. The sequence continues at coordinate 9,166 of CANIZU010000007.1, forward strand.
TAAAGAATCTAAAGAATACAAAGCTACCATTGATTCTATCCGCGATATCTCAAACCGGATTATTCATTTGTCGCCCCAAATTCCAAGCGAAGCTTCAGTCGCATTAAGTAATATTGACTCTCGAACCTTTTTGATCCACTTTGTATCGAGCAACTTGAACATTTTGCAAACTGAAAAGCAGGCTTTATTGGAGATGTTGGATCCTGCATTGCGCGCTACTAAAGTATTGTCGCACGTCACCCAAGAGTTGCAAATGTTGGAATTGAAGGATCAGATTCAGAGTCGTGTGCGGACTGATATGGACAAGCAGCAGAAGGAGTATTTTTTGCATCAACAAATTAGAGCAATTCAAGAGGAGTTGGGTGGTGATACGCCAGATAAGGAAATTCAGAATTTGCGTGAGAAAGGGACGACGAAGAAATGGAACAAAGACATTCATAGTCATTTCAACAAGGAATTAGATCGATTGATGCGCGTGAATCCTGCATCTCCTGATTATTCGGTTGGCCTTAATTATGTTCAATTGATGTTGGATTTGCCGTGGGATGAACAGACAAGCGATAATTTTGATATTCACCACGCCCAAAAAGTGTTTGATGCCGACCACTTTGGATTGGAGAAAGTCAAAAAGCGTATATTGGAATATTTGGCCGTTTTGAAACTCAAGGGGGATATGAGATCTCCCATCATTTGCTTGTATGGCCCTCCAGGTGTTGGAAAAACAAGCTTAGGTAAGAGTATTGCAAGTGCTTTAGGTCGCAAGTATGTTAGGATGAGTTTGGGTGGTTTGCACGACGAATCTGAAATTAGAGGACATCGTAAAACCTATATCGGTGCAATGCCAGGACGGATATTACAAAATTTGAAAAAATCAGGTACATCCAATCCCGTTTTTGTATTGGATGAAATTGATAAATTGGGTCGGGATTTTAGAGGCGATCCGTCTAGTGCGATGTTGGAGGTGCTTGATCCCGAACAGAATTCTGCCTTTTACGACAATTACTTGGAGTTAGATTACGACCTAAGTAAAGTGCTTTTTGTGGCTACTGCTAATAATCTAGATACCATTCAGCCCGCCCTGTTAGATCGTATGGAAATCATTGAAATCCATGGGTATAGCATCGAAGAGAAAATCGAAATTGCCAAGAAATATTTGGTTTCTAAGCAGCGAAAGGCTCATGGGTTAAAGGCAAGTCAATTTAAGGTGACCGATAAAGCATTGGAGTTGATCATCGAACAGTATACCCGTGAAAGTGGTGTTCGCTCGTTGGATAAGAGAATTGCATCTTTGGCGCGCTTTATGGCTAAGTCCATTGCGATGGAGGAGCCGATTAAAAAGCAAATTGGCGTTTCTGAAGTAGAGGAGATTTTGGGTGCAGAGAAATTGGAGCCTGAAATGTACGAGAACAATGATACCGCCGGCGTGGTTTCGGGTTTGGCTTGGAGTCCGATGGGTGGTTCTGTTCTTTTTGTGGAGAGTAAGTTATCTCACGGAAAAGGACTGCTACAAATTACCGGTCAGCTAGGTGATGTAATGAAAGAGAGTGTAATGCTCGCCAAGTCATACCTTAAAGCCCATGCGGAATATTTAGGAATTGATTCAAAAGTATTTGATTTCTGGGACATCCACGTACACTTTCCCGCCGGTGCAATTCCCAAAGATGGCCCTAGCGCAGGTATTGCAATACTGACGTCGTTGGCATCTTTGTTTACCCAAAATAAGGTGAAGAACAAGTTGGCGATGACGGGAGAAATCACATTGAGGGGAAAAGTATTGCCAGTGGGCGGAATCAAAGAGAAACTCTTGGCTGCAAAAAGAGCTGGAATCACTCAGGTGATTTTGTGTGAGCAAAACAAGAAGGATGTACTTGATATCCCTCAGCAATATTTGCAAGGATTAGAATTTCACTATGTGAATAACATGCTGCAAGTATTAGATTTGGCACTCACTGATAAAAAAGTAAAAGATCCTATCGATGTGTTTGGTGTGTTGAAGGAAAAGTCAGAAGCGGGAAAAGAATAACACAGTTTTTTTGTTAAGTTTGTTAAATATGATTTTTCAAAAAGTAATTTCTTACCTCACATTTCGCAAGCAAGGCGACGGGAAAAGCAATCTTAATTTGCGCATGATGCATGGCATGAATCGAATCTCGATTTTGATGTTTGCAATCGCATTGATTGTGATTCTTGTGCGTTTCGTGCTTAAGTAAATGCAGCGGACCTTGCAACGGTTTTATTCGTTGATTTTCGTTTTTTTTGCGGTGGGATTTTCCCCAAAACTTGCATTTGCGCAATCTGTAATATCTAGCAATAATTCGATGGAACCTCTGAGAAATGATTTAGTGACATCATCGTCGGCTAGAACGAAGACAAAAATATTCGGATCTTCCAAAACACTTGTCACGAGTTTGGATCAGCGAGGATCGGATAACGAAATCAATCATTTGATTGATGTTTTGCCATTGTTTACTCTCAAAAACGACAGTATAATTCAACCCATCGATCTATCGGCAGATTATACGGGTATGAACTTAAACGCTTGGAAAATTATCACTTTAATAGATAGTTTGACTCCAGGGATAAATCATGGTTATGGTTTTATCCCACATCACCACGGGGTGGGATTAGTACCAACCCATACGCTGATTTTGGTTGACAATCCCGGAAATATGAGGTTTAGAGCGACAAAAATCTGGGTTGATTTGAATCACAATTTTGATTTAACCGATGATGGTGGGGCGCAATGGTACTTTCCGATGAAGTTGACATTATCAAAAGAAAATGATGGTGATCGCCTGTTTAGTCAGAGCTTGATTTTACTCGATACCTTAAAGGAGGGCATGGCAGTAGGATTGAATCAATTTATGCCGGGGGAGCTAAGGTCGGTTCAAAATATGTACGACGATGCCATCTCATTGGTGAAAGGACGACGTGATTATTTGGGCTGTAAAATTAGTTTTCGCCAGCATCGCAAGGCCCTTTGGTTTGGTTTTGAGCCTTTTTATGGAACTTCAAATAGTGATACACTTTATTGGGCTGCGAAAGATGTAAATCTCAATGGACGATATAATGATATCGGCATAGATAAGGTCATTGTGGGAAATAATAGGGGCGAGTTTAACAACAATAATTCTTGGGATTATCGACCGGGACTAATTGTTGATTGGTTAGGTCAGGCTCAAATGGTTGAGAGCATTCAGTTTGGAGAAAATGGCGTTTGGCAGCTATTGCATCGAAAAGTAAAAAATGTTGGTGTAAAGGGGGGTAGAAGTTTGTTGATTGGCGAGAAATTGCCCAAGTTTAAATTTTGCTTAATTGAAGGCAAATACCAGCCCGGCAAACTAAAGGAGAATCCGGTACATCGCCGTTCGATTCGGAATTTTAAAGGCAAGTATACTTACATTGTAGTGTGGAATGCCGATAATCCGAATTATATCAAGGATAGTGCTGAATTGCACGATTTATCTAGGAATTTGCCAGATAGTATTCAAATTGTTTGCTTGAATCATGGCGGAGGAGGAAGATATGTGTATCAATACAATAAGAGATATGAGACCCAATTTATTCAGGGGTTCTGTTCGTCCGAAGTGGCTGAAAAGCTGAAACTTCAAACGATGCCTCAGTATTTTATGGTTGATCCGAAACAGCGTTTGATATCCATAAATCAGCGTCCGAATTCACTGAAAAATCAATGATTGTCAGTTTGCGATTAAGCGAATTGTGTAAAAGGTGTGGAATATTTAAATTATTATTTAACTTTGCAATTGTATGAATAGGACCGCATTAACCGTAGTGCTAGTGATTTTGTTGTTGGCTTCACTTGGAAGTAATACATTTTTGTATCTCAACAAAATGAAAAGCGACAAAGAATTGGAAAATAAAGTGGCTGTGATGAAGGCCAAAGATTCTTTGCAAAGTGAGTTGAACCGTATGGAGGATTCGTTGAATTTAGTCATTCAAACATTCCAAAACGAAAATCAAACTTTAGTATTAAAGGTAGAAGAATTGGAGAGCGACAAAAACCCTAGGGTTGTTGCTGCGATGCAAGAAATTTATCGTTTGAGAAGAGAAATCTCTAATGGTATTTCAGGTGATGGCGCAACGGCCGGAACTGGTGATGCTATTAAGAAATCAACCAAAGCTTCTAGAAAAGCATCCAAGAATGGCAAGGGTGGAGCCGAAGTTGAAGATTTGCGAAAGCAATTGGAAGAGGCTCGCGCTAAAGTAGCTGAATTGATGGCCGTGATAGAAGGGTTAACCAAGGAGAAAAACGATTTTGTGGCTCAATTGACAGCTGAAAAAGATCGTTCCGCAACCTTGGAGTCTGAGAATGTAGAATTGAAGGATCGTTTGGATAAAGGAGCACGTCCTCAGTTTGGCGCTCTGTTGGTTACTGGATTGTTCGATAAGAAAGGTGTAATGACCGAAACCATGAAAGGTAAGAGCATAGATAAAATTCGCGTGACTTTTGATGTATTGGAAAATCCAATGGTAACCCAACCATTGGAAGAAGAGGTTACAATTAGAATCATCGATCCTAATGGCGGTGTTTTGTCGACTACGAATACCAAATTGACAGATAAGAGCAAAGTGACTAGTTTGAAGAATACGATTCAATTTGATGGTGCTTTACAAAAGGTGAAATGGAATTTCCCTGAGAAAGGTTTGTTGACGGGTAAGTTGATGAAGGGTAAATACACTGCTGAATTGTGGACGCGTGGTTTGATGCGTCAGAAGAACAACTTTACGTTAGAATAATTAGAGTGTGTATGAAACATTCCGAGTTATTCGGAATCTTTTCAGACCCAATAGAATGTATCCCAAACCCTGTCTTACAGGGTTTGGGAATAAAAAAGAGAGGGCCTCGTCGCAGACGAGGCCCTCTCTTTTTTATTCTGTCAACACCGAATCAAGAAATAAATCTTTGCATTGGGTGGCCTTCTATTCTATTCTTTAAGGTAGTCAAAACAACTAGGCTTGGTAATAGTAAATGATAGAGTGCGATGAATCAATAGAATTAAATCATCGCACATGAATTATTGTTTCGGTTCTGGACGCATCATAGTATCAGGGTTGTAATTGCGACCTATCCAACGATATACTCTAGATTTGAACTTCTCGTTTAGGTAATACATACATGGTACCAAGATCAATGTCAGGAATGTACCAAATCCCAATCCATAAATCATCGTCCAGCTCAAAGGTCCCCAAAAGGCAACGTTGTCGCCACCAAAGTAAATATGCGGGTTCAACTCACTGAATAGGGTACCGAAGTCCATATTTAAACCTACAGCCAATGGCACCAAGCCCAAAATAGTAGCCGATGCAGTCAATAATACCGGCGTCATACGCGTTTTTCCTGCTTCAATGATCGCATCCTTTAAGGTAGCACCTTGTTCACGCAATAAATCTGTGAACTCTACCAACAAGATTCCGTTTCTAACTACAATTCCTACCAATGCAACGACTCCAATTCCGGTCATTACAACAGAGAAATCTTTATTAAATATCGCAAAGCCCAATAAAACGCCAATCAACGATAAGAAAATTTCGCTTAAAATCAACAATGGCTTACTAATTGAATTGAACTGTGTCACCAAGATAATAAGGATCAAAGCCAAAGAAGCCAACATCGCATTGCCTAAGAAAGCGCCGGTTTCTTTTTGCTGCTCTTGTTCACCCGTCATAATGACCTGTATATCTGAAGGTTTATCGAACGCATCCAATGCGCTTTGAACGTCTGCAACAACACCATTTGGTGCAAAACCTGGCAATACGTTACTAGCCAAAGTGATGACACGCTTTTGATTTAAACGGTTAATACCGCCGTAAGTATTTGAATATTCAGCAGAGGCAACAGAGCTTAAGGGAACCTGACGGATCAATCCACCGGCTGTCATATCACGATAAGTGATTCTCATATTAAGCAACGCGTCTAAATTATTGGCATCCACTTTCTTAATTCGAACCATGATGGGGTAGTCGTCGTTTTCGTCCTTAAACTTACTCGCCTCGGTTCCATAGATACTTCCTCTCAGCGCCATTCCAATTTGCGCGGTGCTAATTCCAAATCTATTTGCGCGTTCACGGTCGATTTTAATAATAATCTCAGGTTTAGAACTGATGAAATCAGTTTTCAACTCTTCAACGCCCGGTATTTTCTTTTGGTCTAGCAGCGTTTTTAATTGAGACGCAGTTTTTACCAATGAGTTGAATTCATCGCCACGGATTTCAATATTTACGGCTTTTCCAACTGGAGGGCCATTTCTTTCTTGCTCTACGATGATTTCAGCGCCTGGAATGGTTCCAATATTGGCCCTGATTTTTTTGAGCATATCCAATGTACTTTGACCTTCGCGTTTTTCAAAAGAGACATATGCCACGGTGATTTTCGCCTTGTTACCCGCCGTGGTGCGATCACCACTTTGTGGGTCGGTAGCTCCAACAGCGACATTTGAAATTACACTTTCTACCAAGGATGTATCTTTTCCGATGGTGTTGAAAACACGTTTTTCGGCAATTTTTAGAATACTATCAGTGTGTTTTGCGGATGTTCCCGTAGGCATCGTCAAGTAAACATAGGTGAAGTTGGGTTGTGCTTGTGGGAAGAATACAACGCCTGGTTTACGAACTGCAGTAATTACGAATGATCCAATTAATAAAACGATGGTAGCTAATATCGTTTGTCGAGCATGATTCTTTTTCAATAGATAAGTAATCATCTTTTCATAACTATTTTGAACAGATGGCCACGTTTTGGTTTGGAATTTCACAATCACGTGTCGTAACCAATAATGGTGAGCTAGGTAAACCAACAAAAGGGTAAGGAACAAATTACCTGTCCCAAATCCGCCGCCTACGTAACCGAGTACCGAAATGATTCCCATTACAATAGTTGTTCTACGAACCGCCTTATTTTTCTTCACTTTGTCTTCTACTGCATGCTCATCTTCCATGAAGTCAACAGCAAATACTGGATTGATGATGTAAGCAACCAACAAAGAAGCCAATAACGTGATAATCAAAGTAACGGGTAAGAAGAACATGAATTTACCTACAATTCCTTTCCAAAATGCCAAAGGGATAAAAGGCGCCAGGGTAGTCATCGTACCTGATAAAACTGGAAGAAAAACTTCTCCAGCAGCTTTTTTGGCCGCTTCTTTAATCGGTAATTTATCTTTATGAAAAATACGGTGGGTATTTTCGATAACCACAATCGCATCATCCACTACAATCCCTAACGCTAACAAGAACGCAAACAATACAATCATGTTTAAACTGAACCCGATGGTAGGCATAATTAAGAATGCAATAAAGCAACTCAATGGAACCGACAGGGCCACAAAGATTGCATTGGTTGCACCCATGAAGAACATCAAAATTACGGTTACCAAAATGAAGCCGATGATAATGGTGTTAATCAAATCGTGCACCGTTGAACGAGTCTTAACAGATTGATCACCGGTAAACACAACCTCCATTTCTTTTGGGTATGTGCCATTGGTTTGTAGATCTGAGATAATTTCGTGACATTTATCGCTGGTTAAAATCAAATTCTCACCAGCTCTTTTCACAACATTCATGGTGATTACGTTTTTGCCTTCCAAGCGAGCGTAACTTTCTTTATCCTTAAATCCGTCAACCACTTGGGCCACATCTCTTAGGTAAATAGTCGCGCCAGTTCCGGTGCGAACAACTATGTTTTCGATTTCCGTTTTCGATTTAAATTCGCCGCTCACACTCAATGACCGTTGCATTTGGTCGACATCAATATTACCGCCAGAAATACGCATGTTCTCATACTGAATGGCGCGGGTTACATCGTCCATTGTTAGACCAGTGCTAGCCATCGCAGTCAAATCAAGGTTTACTTGCATCTCCTGGTCCAACGCACCTACTATGTCAACTCGTGTGATGCTCGGCAAACTCTCAATCTTGTCTTTGGCTATCTCTGCATATCGCTTTAAGGACTGCAAATCGATGTTTCCGCTGATGTTGATGTACATAACCGGGTTGTCAGAAAAGTTGATTTCCTGAACAATCGGATCATTTTTTAAATCGCTAGGTAGGTCACTTTTGGCTTTATCTACCTGGTCCTTCACCTTTTGTTTGGCCAAGTCTACCTTGACGTCGGTGTCGAATTCAACCGTTACGATACTGAAATCCTGAATCGAATTACTCTTTAGCTTTTTGACACCGCTGATCGATTTGATTTTCTTTTCAAGCGGCTTGGTGATTAGGTTTTCGATATCCTTTGGCGATGAACCAGGATAAACCGTTTGAACAATAATTGTAGGAATTACAATGTCAGGAAACTGCTCTTTCGGCAGGGAATTGTATGAAAATATCCCGGCGATACTGATAAATATCGTCATGATATAAATGCTGGTTTTGTTGTCGATACTCCAGCTCGTGGGTTTAAATTCTTTGAATTTGCTCATTTTTTTGGGATTATTTGCCCGACATCCAGCCACCAGTAATGGCTTGACCGTTATTCAATTCTTGGTAACCCGTTGTGATAACCATATCGCCTTCGTTCAATCCCGATAAGATTTCCGTTTTGCCATCGCTGCTTTTACCAGCGGTGATGGTTCTGCGCTCGGCAACAAATGCTTGGGCTTCTCCTTTTGAATTGGTTTGGGCTTTGGCAATCACGACATAACTTCCAGATTCTGTGGTTTGAATACAGTTTGAATTCACACTGATGGTATTTGAATTTTCATAATCCACGATTTTCAATTTTGCGATCATGTTTGGCTTTAAATTGTCTACATGTGGCAATTTGGTTTCAACACGAAAAGTGCGATTCAATGGGTCGATGTACTTAGAAGCAAAAGAAATATTCGCATCAATTTCGGTTTGAAGATCAGGGAAGAAGATTTTGATTTTATCGCCGGCTTTTACCTTTTTAGAGTAGGATTCAGCGACATCCGCTTTGATTTTGATGTTGCTCAAGTTCATTACTCTGAACAAGGGTAGGCCAGGGGCAACCGCTTGTCCTACTTTTGCATCAACACTTTCTAGGGTTCCGGTAATTGGCGCTTTGATGTTGTACATATCGATCTGAGTTTCCAACGTCTTCATACTTTTCTCCAACGCTTCTTTCTGATTTTTCACAGATAGGTATTGAACTTCAGTGCCCACGCCTTTTTCCCACAGTCTTTTTTGCTTTTCAAATAGGGTGGTGACGTAGATCAGTTGTTGTTGCAATTCGTTGCGACCTTGAGAAATGGTGGTATTGTCGAGTTGGGCTAATACTTGACCTGCAGTAACACTTGCACCCGGTTGAACCAATACTCTTACAATGGTTCCGGGAACTTTAGGCGTTGCGATGGTGCTTTCATTGGCATCAGCAGATCCTTCAATCATGATATAGCTCTGAAATACACCTTTTTGAATTTCTGTGATTTCTACCTCTTTTCCGTTGGTTTTTCCTGATTTAAGGTTGATTTCTTTTTCGATGGCGCTTGCCTCAGATTGCAATTTGGCAATTTCTTTTTTAAGCGCATCTAATTTGGCTTGCTTGTTCTCGTCGGCTGTTTTCTTGCCTCCGCATGCGCTGATGGCCAAAGTGGCCAATACACTGAATAATATGATGTTGCGTTTCATGGATGTTTTTATTTTAAAGGTGTTCCTGTTGTGGTTCTATAATCAATTTTTGAAATAACTAAATCGTAAATGGCATTCATGTAATAATTGTTCGCTGTGCGAAGCTCTGTTTCGGCTTGCATAATTTCCAAAGTGCTTCCAACGCCTTCTTTGTATTTTAAAGTGGCTTTGTCGTATATCTTTTGCGCCAAAACTAAATTCTCTTTCTGGTTGATGGCTTGTTGGATGTTTACTTCATAACTGTTGACAACATTGGTGTACTCAAATGCAGCGTAGCGCTCAAAATTGACCATGTCGTTTTTGGCCTTTTCGATTTTTATGTTCGTTTCGCGAATTTTTGATTGTGTTAATCCGCCGGCAAAAATGGGAACTCTCACGTTTAAACCATACACAGAGGATGGAACCCATGTATTATTTACGGGTAAATTGCTTTGAAAGAAATTAAAACTACCTCTCTGGGTGCTTCGTTGATTTTGGTAAAAACCTACAAGCGAAGGCAATGAACTGGCTTGATATCTCTTTTTGTCGAGATTGCCTAATATTATACTTTGCTCTAATAATTTGTGTTCAATCCGGTTGATACTAGAAAATGAATTCTTAGAAATATCTTCGATGCTCAAAGAATTTTCCAATTTCTCAAGGTCTTCTGTTAACTCAATCTGAGTTTCTAACGGCAAACCCATTTGCATTTTGAGGGCGTTCTGGGTGATCAAAATCGCATTTTCTAATTTTTCCTTTTGCAGTTGAAGGTTCCTTAATGTTAGCGTAAGTCTGTCAACGTCTAATGTTTCAACAAATCCTTCTTTGTTCATCTCCGTAACGTCATGAAGAGACTTCTCAAGTAAGGTAATATTGGTTTGAATTAAGTCGAGGTTTTTCTGAGTTGAAACTGCCGTAACGTAGGCTTTGGCGACATTGAGTTGCGCATCTCTTAATGCCCTTTGTTTTAATAAATCGCTCATTCCCATAAATGCTTTACTTGCTTTGAGTCCAACAATATAAGTTCCGTCAAACAACAATTGATTTACAGCAAGCGTAGCATTGCTAACAAACTCTTGCTGAAAACGCAAAAAGATGAAGTCAGGTGCCGATGAACCTGGTGACTTAGTGAAGTTGTTTACCCAGCTTCCAGGAATTGTCAAGTATTGCTGAAATCCAGCAGATGCACTTACTTGAGGCAATCCGTAAGATGTGGTTTGTTTCACCGTTTCCTTGGCCATTTGCACATCGTATTGTGCATTTAGGTAACTTAGGTTGTTCTGCTCTGTGAAGGCCAATGCTTCTTGGAGGCTAAACTGTTTGACCTCCTGCGCTCGCAACGACAGTTGGGCGAGGAGTAAAGAGAGGATGACTATGCGTTTCATGTTAATTTTTCTATGTTTTACCTTTCCAATCGATTTCATCTACGATTTTCAGACCTTCCAAGGTCGAAATTCCACGTAAATGATACCGTATTATTTCTATTACTAAATCGTTTTGAGGGATTTCTAAACTATTCAATTCCATACTCTCAAATACACTGAATGAAAGCATCGAGAAGCTATGAGCAATAACTTGGGCGTCGAAATCATGACGATAATGACCCGTTTCTCTGCCCAATTGGATGTTCTGTTTGATGTGATTAACGATATGACTGCTTCTGTGCTTTTCGAAAATCTGGAAGCTGTTAGGATGATACTTTTTCAGGTCGTACATCATACTAGGGCTGAAACGACGTTGATTACTAATAATGTATTGGGTGATTTTATATAACTGATAAATGGGATTCTCCTCAACAGCTATGATATCTTTGATCGCTTGCTCCGTTTCTTGCATGTGCGATTCGATTGTGCACATTACCAAGCTTTCTTTGTCCCTAAAGCACTTGTATAATGTCTTTTTGGAGATAGAAATCTCTTTGGCGACATCGTCCATGGTGACACTTTTTACGCCAAAACGACTGAATAATCGCTCTGCGGTAAGTTGTACTTTGTGCACCAATTCCATAATATGGCGCAAAATTAAGAATTAATATCCGCTTTGGAAACTATTTTTGTGTTTTAAGTTTCCGAGGTGGGTGGAATTGTCTTGGGAATCGATGATTAGTGCATTTTTACCGACCAAGGCAAAAGATACTGAGGGCCTTGCAGATATTGGATTTGATCGATTTGTTGCAAAGTTTTTAAATCAATCCCCGTTGTCTTGGCTAGCGCCTTGAATTTGGCTTTACTCACCTCATCGGCTTGTAAAATCTGACTGAGCCAATCTTCATTTTCGGGGAATTTCACCACTCTGTATTCCTTGATTTTTGCTTTTCTTGCAGCCGATGTAATGGCCCTGTCGATTCCACCAAGCCCATCAATTAATCCCAATGGCAGTGCGTCTTCGGCAGTATAAACCCGGCCTTCCGCCAATTCAGAAACTCTTCCTTTGGTTAATTTTCTTCCGTTGGCAACAGTGGTAATAAAATCATCGTAGATGCTATTGACCATCAACTGCATTTTTTCTTGTTCCTTAGGGCTTAAGGCTCTATCTGGGCGCCATCCAGCGGATAATTCACCCAATTCTACCGTTTGATAATTAAGTCCCATGGTGTTTCCGAAAAGTTTTTCGGTATTTGGTAGAAGGGCAAATACGCCAATGGATCCCGTAATTGTATTAGGTAAGGCGAAAATACTATCTGCCACACAACCCATATAATAACCGCCGCTAGCAGAAACATCGCCAAAAGAAACAATCACGGGTTTTGTTTTTTTGCAGGCAATGATTTCATGGGCCATTTCATCGCTGGCAAACGCACTTCCACCGGGCGAATTGATGCGAATTACGATGGCTTTGATACTTGCATCTTTTTGGGCTTTATGTAACTGTGTGATAAAGGTTTTGCTACCAATCTGCTCATTTGGGTTCTGTTTGCCGGGCATGATTTCACCCACGGCATAAATCACTGCAATTTTATTCTCACTGTAAGCATAGGGATCGGCGTCTTTTGCGTATTTCGCAAAGTCGAACCAATGTGCTGTCTCGGGTCTCATTTTTGCCTCTTTGGCTGCGATGCTCTTGGCTTCGGTTTCATACTCTAGCGCATCGACCAAGCCCAACGCTTTTGCGTCTTTGGGTAGCTGCGCCTTGGATTGCATTGCAATTTGCCAAACAGAATCCATTTGCAGTTTTCTGCTTGTTGCGATGTTCTTGATTTGAAATTTGTACAACGATGTGATGTAGGCTGTGACTTGTTCACGGTTAGCATCGGACATTTCCTTTTGGATGAAAGGTTCAACCGCAGATTTGAATTTGCCTACGCGAAAAACCTGAAAATCAACCCCTAATTTATCGAACAGGCCTTTGTACATGACAAATTTGGCCGAAATTCCATCCACTTCAAGAAAGCCACGGGGGTTTAAGATTACTTTATCGCAAGCCGAAGCGATGTAGTAACCCAATTCTGAATACAAGCCGCTGTATGAGACGATTGTTTTGCCCGACTTTCTGAATAGTAGAATTGCATTTCTAATCTCCTCCGCCGTGGCCATTCCGCCGCCATAACTACCGCAATCCAAATAAATGCCTTTCACTTGGCTGTCTTTGCTAGCCTTCTTAAGTCCGTTGATAATATCGTCGAGCCCCAAAGCAGGCGACTCATTGCTGGCTGCAGAAATGATTTCATCCAAGGGGTTTGATGCGCTTCTTTCTGTTACTTCAGATCCTAGCGTTAAATTCAGGATGGTTGATTCGGACAATTCTTCTTCCTTTGAATTACCAATTTGCGAGGTGAGTCCAGAGATGAAAATGCCAAATACCAAAGCAATTGAAATGATGCCTAGAGCAAATCCGCCCAATAGCGTAATAAAATACTTGAGAAACTTCTTCATAGTAAGGGTCTCAAATTTAAGATACGCTTCACAGTTTATTTACATCATTCGTCAAATTGAATCATTGTAGGGATGAAAATTGGTATAATATTGGTTAGATAGGCATTTCGCAATCATTGACATAATTTTGTTTTTTCTCATAAATGAAAACTATCATGAATTTCAACCGCTTTAAAACGTCCATTTTCGCATTGATTTTTTCTTCGGTGATCCAATTATTTGCCCAGCAACCTTTGGGTTTGGTAGTGGGTGATTTGAATACTCCTTATTCGGTGTTTATGAATCCAGCGAATGTTGCATCGAACTATTCAAAAAGAGTTTACGTGAACTGGTGGGGTACTTCTTTGGAGGCGCAAAGCAACTTTGCAAATTCATGGAAACATGAATCTAGTAGTCTACGCATGGATCAGTCGTGGATGCCAAAATCTGAAAATCAGAATTGGAGCTTGAATTATTTGAATGAGACGTATGGTCCGTCTATGTTTTTCATAGCCGACAATAAAGTGGGTTTTGGATTGGGTATAAAAGGGGTTTCAGGTTTCAATTTTCAGGGGGTAAATCCAGATTTAGGGAATATTTTACGATACGGCAGGTCGGAATGGGACAAGAAAATTGGCGGAACCATCAAAAATCAAACACCTTTTGCTTTTAACACTGATAAATACCAAGAATATTATTTCTCTTTTGGTTCTTATGCCGGCGATGCAAATGCTAGAAAAGGGGCCTCTGCTTTTAAATGGGGTGCTACCACGAAATTGTTGATTGGAATGGGTGCTGCACATTTGAGTGCAAGTAGTTTTGATGTGCAATACAAAGGAAATAATGATTTACAAATCAATCAATTGTATGGTGCTTATATGTTTACCGATGCTCAATCGGCATCCAGCACAATGAATGCTCCGTTGGGATTGAAATTTGGTTCGATGTCTGGAGTGGGTGCGGGTTTTGATTTAGGATTTATGTACGAAATCAGACCAGGAATGAAGATGGATTTAAGTGCGTTTTCTGGCTGTGAACGTGAATTGCAGCGCACCTATAAAGTCAAATTTGGCGCGAGTTTAACCGATATTGGTTTCATCGCTTATGATGGTACTCGTTACCAGATGGGTGTAACCAATGGTATCTATAAAATGGATTCCGCATTTGCAATTGGACAGATATACGGCGTAAACAGTGTGTACCATAGCCCCAATGCATTTGATCAAATTGGAACTGCAGCAGCAAAAGTGGGCGCTAACGCGCTTCGTTCATTTACTACATACACGCCCATGGCATTCAATATGCAAATGGATATTCGCTCCGGCAAATGGCACTTGGGTGGTTATTTGGTGCATAGTTTAAAGCCGGTGGATATGCCTGGTCTTCGTCGGTCGTCGTCGTTGAGCTTTGTGCCCAGATTTCAATCCGAACGTTTTGAATACGGAATGCCAATTAGCCTAGCCAACGACTACACTGAATTGCAAGTAGGTGGTTTTGTGCGATTTGGTCCAATTATTATCGGTAGTAACAACCTTTGGGGATTGGGTAATTTTATGAGAAATACCGGGACGCAAGGAGCTAGTTTTTATATTGGGTTTAGGTCAAAAATTGGTGACTGTAATAGATATACCGATGAATATGATAAGATCAACAATGATAGTATAGCACCTCCGGTTGACGTTACTGAGAGATTAGTTGGTGATACTGTGGTCAGGATCGTTCGTGATACTGTGATTAAAATCGTTCGTGATACCATTATCAAAACAGAAATCAAAACCGTTATCAAACGCGATACAATTGTGGTGAATAAAAATATCCCAACACCCATTAATCCTGCGTCTCAAAAGGCTTTGAATGACTGCAGGAATAGGGAAGAAGCATTGAAAAAGCAACTTGCCGACATTCAGTTGAAAGAGGTTGAAGCAAGTAACAAGGCCAAGAATTGTGAAACTGATCTTGTTAAATGGAAAGGTGATTACGATCGGTTGAAGGCTGATGATGATAGAATTAGATTGGAATTAGATCGGGCCCGTTTCGAAAACGAAAAATTAATAGCAGAAAATGCACGAATCAAAGCTGTCGAAATTACTGAGGATTGCACCCCATACAAGAACAACATTGCTCAGTTAGAGCAACTATTGGCGGCGGAGAAATCCAAATCAGCCGGATTGGCGTCGGAACTAGAGGCTTTGAAGAAATCTGTGGCCGACATCAAACAGCAGTTGTCAGCTGAACAGTCCAAGACCAAAGATTTGGAAGCAAAACTGAAATTGTGTATTCCTAAAGATCAATTGGACAAAGCATTGTCAGATTTGGAAGCAGCGAAAAAACGCATCAGCGAATTGGAAATCGCATTGAAAAATGCATCCACTGGAAATGATTGCAGTAAAACGCGCGATTCTCTAAATCAAGCATTGGTGGATTTGGAATCCAAGAAAAACGCCTACGACGCTGTGATGGCAGAATATCAAGACTGTCAGAAGGCCCTGAAACAACTAAAAGCGGATTTGAAAGCCTGCGAAGATAAATTAGCCACTGCGGGTAGTAATTCTAGCTCTACTGATATGATGGCTTTAATGGATGCGTTGAAATCAGAGATCGCCAAATTGAAATTGACCATCACCGAGTTGAATGGGGAAGTGGATGCGGGCAGAAAGAGTTTGGATGAATGTCAAAAATTAATGGAAGATAAGGCATTGGCTATAAAAGATTTGCAAGACAAATTGAACGCCAAAACATCGGAAGTAAACTCTTTGCAATCTCAATTTAAATCAGCGCAGGCGCAACTAAACGATGCAAAAGCAAGATTGGCCAAGTGTGAGGAAGAAAAAGCAGCCTTGAACAATGGTGCGGGAAGTCCTCCTTCGGGTACAGGGAATTCCGGTGGTGCTACGCCTACGCCCGGTGGAAATGTCCCATTCGGTGGTGGCAATTAAAAGCTGCCGTAAAGTCTGATGTTGATGCGTCTTCCGGTAAGATAATCCGGCACGCCGTAACGGTTGTTTTGTAGGTCTTTGACCCAGCTATATCCGATTACGTTGTTGATGTCAAGCAAGTTGAATATGTCGATGCTTAACCAAGCATTGCTCATGCCCATCTTTCCAACCCATTTGTACTTTTTGGGTTCAAATATCTTACTAAATCCTATGTCAACCCGACGATATGGAGGTATCGTATTCGGCGTTGTGGTATATCGGGCCTTTCCATCCAAATAATAGGGAATGCCTGTTCCGATGTTCATCGTCAAATTCACTCTTAAACTTGGATTATTGGGCATTTGATCCTGAAAAACTGCGCCCAAATTCACGCGACGGTCGGTAGGACGACGTAAATAATCCGTGGTAATCGAATTCCCCGTCACTTCATCGTTGTAAGTGATTTTTTCTTTGGTCTGCATGATGCCCAAAGTAAACCAACTCTCTAATCCTTTGGTAAACTCTCCATAAATTCGCTGGTCAACGCCCCAAGCAAAGCCGTTGGCTGAATTGGTGCCATAATATCGAATCCGAATATTGTCGAATAGGTAGGGAACCAAATCCTGATACCCTTTGTAATAAGCCTCCGCCGTGTATTTGAATTTGCGACCTCCATTGAAGAAATATCGCTCATATCCCGTTACAACATGCCAACTTTTTTGCGCTAGTAACTGACGGTTTAATTGGCCATCGAAATTTCGTAATTCCCTGTAGAATCCTGGTTGATGGTATGCTCCAATCGCCAATTTGTAAAGGACATCGGGTTTTTTGGCGGCATCGGAACGCTGACGTTCATTGAACGATTTATGGGGTTCCC
Source organism: Flavobacteriales bacterium (assembly GCA_947472115.1). Classification (GTDB taxonomy): domain Bacteria; phylum Bacteroidota; class Bacteroidia; order NS11-12g; family UBA955; genus UBA955. Next base: position 26,397 of record CANIZU010000007.1, read on the forward strand.
AGCTCAAGCTCAATCTTGGCATTATCAGCATTTCACGGTTTACTGTCCAATATTGGGTTCGAATGCCTGAAGTAAGCCAAAT
>CANIZU010000008.1 GCA_947472115.1 Flavobacteriales bacterium
CGGAATCTTCAACTATTTCAAAGGCATAGAAACCATTCCTCAATTCTTTAAGCACTTCGCAGCCCTCAATCAATAATGGCGTTGCTCCAAGGCCCGGTTTATGAAGCCTACCGCTCGGATTTACTAAAGCGGTACAAACATTTATTGCGCAGCCTTGGTAAAAATCTCGATCCGGAAAAAACCCGGATGGTTAGGGATGCATTTGATATGGCAGCCAGAGCCCATGAAGGGACTGTGCGCAAAAGTGGTGAACCCTACATTTTCCACCCACTGGAAGTGGCAGAAATTGCTGTTTCCGAATTGGGGCTGGGCGCCACATCAGTTGTTTGTGCATTGCTGCATGATGTTGTAGAGGACACCGACACAACTCTAGAAGACATCGAACATCGTTTTGGAAAAGACGTTGCCAATATCATCGATGGACTAACAAAGATTTCTACGGTTTTCGAAACGGTCGACAAGGACCAAAGTATACAAGCCGAGAATTTTAAGAAGATGTTGCTCACCCTGGGCGATGACTTAAAAGTGATTCTTATTAAACTGTGCGATCGATTGCACAACATGAGAACATTGGGATCGGTATCGGAAAATACCAAGTTGAAAATCGCTTCTGAAACCCTATTCATTTACGCTCCCCTCGCCCACCGATTGGGTTTGAATGCGGTCAAAACGGAGATGGAAGACCTCGCTCTGAAATTCACAGATCCATCAACCTACAAAGATATTTCGGTAAAACTGGCAGAAACCAAGAATACCCGACAAAGATATATCAAGGAATTTATCGATCCGATAAAAGACGAGTTAGATAAATCGGGGCTTAACATCCTAGAAATCAAAGGTAGACCGAAGAGTATTTTTAGCATTTCTCAAAAAATGGGAAAGCAGCACATCCCGTTTGAAGAAGTCTTTGATGCGTTTGCGATACGCGTAATTGTTGACTCCCCTATCAATCTAGAAAAGGCTGATTGTTGGAAAATTTACAGCATCATCACCGATAAATATCGTTCTCATACGAACCGACTTCGCGATTGGCTTAGTCATCCCAAGAGCAATGGATATAGTGCGCTACACACAACCGTATTGGGCCCAAAAGGTAGATGGGTTGAGGTGCAGATTCGATCCAAGCGTATGGACGATATTGCCGAACGCGGACTAGCCGCTCACTGGAAATACAAAGCGGGAAGCAAGAGCAAACTACCCACCCCGCAAGACGTCGCTTTTGAAAATTGGCTAGACACAGTAAAAGAAACCTTAGCAAACAGCGATTTAAGTGCGTTGGATTTGGTTAGCGAATTCAGAACCAGCTTACTAGGCGAAGAAATCTACATTTTCACACCCAAAGGCGATGTGAAGTCGTTACCTACAGGAGCAACAGCCTTAGATTTTGCCTTTGCGATTCACACGGAGATAGGAATTCGAACCCTAGGAGCGAAGGTCAACAATAAATTGGTTGCGCTTCAGACAGTATTGAAGAACGGTGACATAATCGAAATCTTAACGACGAGCAAAATCCGTATTCAAAGCGATTGGCTGGATATTGTAAAAACTGCCAGAGCCAAATCGAAAATCAGGGAGGCGCTAAAAGCTGAAAGAACGCAAAGAGCAAAACAAGGAAAATTGCTTCTTGAACGATTATTTAGAAAGCACCAACTTGACCTTACCGACAGCAATATCAAGAAACTCATGCACCATTTCAAGTTCACGGTGAGTGCAGAGTTCTTTCACAGTGTTGCCGATGGCCAAATAAGATTGAATAAGGATTTACTGATCCGAATTATCAAGAAAAAGTCAATTGAAGCTGCCGCTGAACCGAATGAAGGCAATGTATCTCAGATCATCAAGAAAAAGGGGAAAGCCAAATCAGAACAGATTGTAATTGGCGATGATTACGAATCCGCCTATACCCTTGCGCAATGCTGTCACCCTGTACCAGGCGATTCTATTTTTGGCTTTATTACAGTAGGCGAGGGCGTCATGATTCACAGAACCACCTGCCCAAATGCAACGAGATTAATGTCGCAATACGGCTACAGAATTATCCCTGCGGAATGGCGTGGCGATGGATATCAAAAAGCGTTTGAGACTGCGATCGCGGTTAGAGGGATTGACGATGTGGGCATCGTAAGTCGGATTACGGATATTATTTCCAAAGACATGGAGGTGAATATGAAGAGCATCAATATTTCCAGTAACGACGATGGCACCTTTGGGGGAAAGATAGAAGTGATGATTTACGATTTGCTTCACTTGGAACAATTGATTGCCAAGATTAAAGCCACACACAAATACATTCAGGTAACGAGGGAAGACTAATAAGAAAAGGGCAGCCGAATGGCTGCCCTTAGAATATGTATTACAATAAGAATCTTATCCTTCCAAAGCAGCAACACCACCCACAATCTCAGAGATTTCACGGGTAATTGCAGCCTGACGGGCTTGGTTGTATGCCAATCTAAAGGCGCGCAACAAATCGCCGGCATTCTCTGTAGCCTTATCCATTGCCACCATACGAGCACCATGCTCAGAAGCCAATGAATCCAACAAAGAACGATAGAACAAGGTATTCAAACTACGAGGGATCAAATCTTGCAAAATAGCCACTTGATCCGGCTCAAAAATATAATCATTTGATGCAGACGCTTTCTCAACATTGGCAGCAGGCACAACCGGCAACAATTGCTCATTAACCAAAATTTGCGTCGCTGCGTTTTTAAATTTGTTGTACACTACTTCCACACGGTCGTATTGACCTAATAAATAAGCATCGATAACACTTTGCATTGCGGCAAAAGCACTTTGCGAATCCGTGTTTTGAGTCAAGTTCACCATATCCATATTCACTGAATATCCGAAACGCTTGAGGGCTTCTCCACCCTTTTTACCCATACACATCAATGTCACATTACCCGATAGGTGTGCGGCGGCATAATCGGTGTCCAACAACTGACGAACACGTTTAACCACATTGGCATTGAAAGCACCACACAATCCTCGATCGCTCGTAATCACCAACAATAAAACTCTTTTTGCTTCGCGATTTTCGAAGTACCCTGCCAACTGAGCATCATCTGTACTTTCTTGCAAATTACCCATAATGCCCTGTAATTTCTGGGCATAAGGACGCATACGAATGATGGCTTCACTGGCTTTACGCAACTTGGTTGCGCTAACCAACTTCATCGCTTTCGTGATCTGCTGAGTACTGATGGTGGACGAAATCCTCGCCCGAATCTCTTTCTGGTTAGCCATGGCAACTAATTACGCAGTATAACTCTTTGAAATTTCAGCACAAACGGCATTCAAAATAGCCTTCACTGAATCGTCAATCACTCCTTTGCGCAATGATTCCAAAGTATCTTTATGCTTAGCATCCAAATACTCCAAATAAGCTGCTTCGAATTCACGAATCTTATTCACTGGAATATTTCTCATCAAATTTGATGTTCCCAAGTGAATGATAGCTACTTGCTTCTCAACAGATACTGGACTGTATTGGGGCTGCTTCAAAATTTCTACATTACGAGAACCTTTCTCCAAAACCGATTTGGTAGCTGCGTCTAAGTCTGAACCAAACTTAGCAAAGGCCTCCAATTCACGATATTGCGCTTGGTCCAACTTCAAGGTACCAGCCACTTTTTTCATTGACTTGATTTGCGCGTTACCACCCACACGAGATACCGAAATACCTACGTTAATAGCCGGACGAATACCAGAGTTGAATAAGTTAGATTCCAAGAAAATCTGACCATCCGTAATAGAAATTACGTTGGTTGGAATATACGCTGACACGTCACCTGCTTGGGTTTCGATAATTGGCAAGGCGGTTAAAGAACCACCACCTTTTACTTTACCTTTCAAACTATCAGGCAAATCGTTCATGTTGCAAGTAATATGATCTGAAGAGTTTAATTTACAAGCACGTTCTAGCAAACGACTGTGCAAGTAAAATACATCTCCAGGATATGCCTCACGTCCTGGCGGACGACGAAGCAACAAGGACACTTCACGATACGCAACAGCCTGTTTAGACAAATCGTCGTAGATTACCAAAGCTGGTAATCCTAAATCGCGGAAATACTCACCAATTGCACATCCTGCCATAGGAGCAAAGAATTGCAAAGCGGCTGGGTTAGAAGCGGCCGCAGTTACAACAACTGTGTAAGCCATAGCACCACTCTCTTCTAACGATTTAACCACCTGCTTAACAGTAGACTCTTTCTGTCCACAAGCAACATAGATACAATATACAGGGTTTCCTTTTTCGTAAAACTCTTTTTGGTTGATAATGGTATCCAAAGCGATGGCAGTTTTACCTGTCTGACGGTCACCAATAATCAACTCACGCTGACCTCTTCCGATTGGAATCATCGCGTCGATCGCTTTAATACCAGTTTGCAAAGGCTCGGTTACAGGTTCACGGTACAAAACACCTGGGGCTTTACGCTCCAAAGGCATTTCAAACAATTCACCAGTGATCGGACCCTTACCATCTACAGGCTCACCCAAAGCATTAATTACACGACCTAATACACCGTGTCCAGCTTTGATTGAAGCGATTTTACCTGTGCGCTTTACCTTGTCGCCCTCTTTGATTTCGCCGCTACTCCCCATCAATACAGCACCTACGTTGTCCTGTTCAAGGTTAAGAGCCACCGCGCGAACGCCGTTGGTAAATTCTACAAGTTCTCCATATTGTACGCCCAAAAGGCCATAGATACGGGCAATACCGTCACCCACTTGGAGTACGGTACCTACTTCTTCTAAACTCGCAGCAGTGTTAAAACCAGTGATCTGGTCTTTTAAAATGCTGGAAATTTCGTCGGGTCTAATATTTGACATAACAGTTTTTTATGCGATTTGAAGGTCTTTTTTCAATTTTAAAATTTGGTTTGATAAGGTAGCATCATAAATCTTCCCATCAAATACGATATTCATTCCACCTATTACAGTGGGGTCGATGCTCTGCGTTAACAAAACATCATTGGCGCCCGAAGTTTGAGCAACATATTTTTTAATAGCAGAAAGTGCAGAATCTGTTAACTGCACAGCCGAAGTTACAACCGCAGTAGTAATTCCTTTGTGGGCATTGAACAAACTAACAAAAGCTTGCGTCATTGCAGGAATAAATGACTCACGATTTTTTTCAGCCATCAAATTCAACAATTGTTTGGTCAGCTCAGAACAAGAGACAAAGATTTTTGCCAAGCCCTCTTTCTTTACTGCCTTTTTCAACATAGGACTATTTAAGAAAACGATTAAATCATCGCTCTCTTTGCAAGCCTGTTGAATCACCAAAATATCAGCCACGACTGCGTCAATCGCTTTTTCCTCCATCGCCTTAGTAAATAGGGCGGTGGCGTAACGAGATGCGATTTTAAATTCTGACATACCGTGTGACTTAGTTTAGTTGAGACAATTGGTTTTCGATAATGCCTTGTTGGGCTGCATTGTTTTCCAACTGTTGTTGCATCAATTTCTCTGCAATCTGAACAGACAAAACAGATACTTCGCGCTTGATTTCGGCAATCGCAGCAGATTTCTGCTTTTCGATTTCGTCTTGGGCACGATTCATCAATTTCTTAGCCTCTTCATCGGCAACAGATTTTGCATCTCCAACAATTTTATCACGCATTTCACGCGCTTCTTTCAACATAGAATCGCGCTCTTTGCGGGCTTCAGCCAACAATGATTCATTCTCACCTTGAAGACGAATCATTTCTGATTTTGTCTTTTCAGCCAAAGAGAGTGAATCTTCTATGGTCTGTTCGCGGTTGCGAATTGATTCTAGAATGGGTTTCCAAGCAAATTTCTTAAGGATGAATAGCAACAAAGAAAATGTTACCAGCATCCAAAATAAAAGTCCTATGGCAGGTGTTACTAACTGCATTTTTCTGGGTTTTTAAATAAAGGGGCCAACGGCTGTTGGCCCCATTTTGGGTTTTTACAAAAACAGGATCAACAAACAAACAACGATTGCGAAGAAAACAGCGCCTTCTACAAGGGCTGCTGCCACGATCATGTTTGCACGAATGTCGCCCAAAGATTCTGGTTGGCGAGCAATGGATTCCATGGCGCTACCGCCGATTCTACCGATACCCAAACCGGCACCGATTGCTGCTAAACCAGCGCCAATAGCGGCACCCATTTTGCTGTAGGCAGCGGCCGACGTGTCCGCAGCTGCTTGAAGGAGAGTGTTCATTAGACTCATAACTATTTGATTGTTTTTTATATAGGTTTATTGATTTTTAATGATGATGTTCTTCGATGGCACTACCAATGTAAATGGCAGTTAATAAGGTAAATACAAAAGCTTGTAAGAAAGCAACTAGCAATTCCAACAAACTCATAAACACGGTAAATGCAACACTCAATGGAGATACTGCCAATCCTAATCCTGGCTTCATCGCTCCAAAAATAAATATCAAACTAAAAAATCCTAATATGATAATGTGACCCGCGGTGATGTTTGCAAACAAACGCAACATCAAAACGAAAGGTTTTAAAACAACTCCCAAGATTTCAATAGGGATGATAATGATATACATCCAGACCGGTACATCCGGAACAAAAATGTGCTTCCAATAGTATTTGTTTGCATTCAAATTAACCGTTAAGAATACAATTACTGCCAACACCATGGTAACCGCGATGTTTCCAGTTACGTTCGCACCACCTGGGAAAATCGGAATCAACCCAAATATATTATTGACGAAAATAAAGAAGAATATGCTCAACAACATGGGCAAATATTTATCCGCCTTATGTCCAATCGAAGCGCGAGCCACATCGTCACGAATAAACAAAATCAAAGGCTCAACCAAATTGTGAAAGCCTTTAGGGGCCTTACCTTGTCTTTTACTGTAAGACCTTGCCATGCCGATGGTGATGATCATCAATACAAGCACAGCCAACATCATCGCCAAAACATTTTTGGTGATCGAAATATCATAAATGGCTTCAGTGTTTGTTTCGTCTTCCCAAACAACACTTCCCATTTTATTCAATATAAATCCTTTGTAAGCCGCATGGCCATGTTGGAAATTGGCAGAACCAAAATTAATCAACCCTTTTGATTTGACATAAAGAATAACAGGTAACGAAATAGAAACCGCTTCATGACCTTCACCAAACAAATGCCAATCGTGTGCATCAGTTACGTGATCCATGATCATTTTACCTGGATCGTATTTGGCTGGCTTATCGTGAGAATTCGAAGCTTCATGGGTTGCTTCAGGATGACCTGATGCAACTTTGCCTTCACTGCTAGAATGGTTTGCGAATGTTGAAACGATCAAAAACGCCGAAAAAACAAAAGCAACTAGCGTTTTCCTTACAGAGGACATGTTAAAAAGTGTAATAAAATCAGGCATTTTCTTTGGGTGGCCCATCATTTGAATCGGGGCGCAAGTTAATACGCTTTTCAGACATTTCAAACAACAAAAACAAAATAAAATATAGACCAAAAGCCATAACAAATACCAAATTGGCTTTGCCTTGCCTCAAAACAGATATCAGTAAAAAAGTTAGCACGCCCATCAATCGCATCATACTCGAAATCATGGCACGACGAATCCATTGGTTTGGGTTGGCCACTTGACTTCGATCCACGTAGTAACGCAAGGCCCAGAAAAGCGAAACCAAAAACCATAGAGCCCAATAAACATCTGCTATCACCGTGATTTTAGCACTCACAAAATCAACCATCCCGGTAATAATACCGAGCACCGCGCCTAAAACCCAAATTCGAACACTGTACAATTTCACACTAAAATTTCTTCAAAATTAGGTACAAACTGCTCCCTACCCCAATCAATACACCCAACAAGATACCCACAGGAAATGCCAAAGCCACCAAACAATCAAAGAGGTAACCCAAATAAGTAAAGGCTAGTATCGTTGCAATCATTTGAAATGCGATACCTGTATACTTAGCAAAATCTTGCATGTACAGAAAATCGAAATGTTATTTTGACGCCACTGAAGTCGCGGCGGCGGCACCTCCAGCTGGGACACTAACGGCGACATTCATCGTACAACGCCCGTTGAATTGGGCACCCGATTCAATAACCATCTTATTGGTTACGATATCTCCATCAATTTTGGCAGAGGGCTTCAATTCCAAAATATTCTTTACCGTGATATTCCCTTTGATATGGCCCGCAACCGTTGCAGAATCCGCTTCGATATTTCCTAATATCTTTCCCGTACCGCCAATCACCAATCGCTGACCTACTTTAACATGTCCTTCAATCGCACCATCTACCCTGAAATCGCCATTAGAAACCAAATCGCCCGTAATCCGAGTCCCTTGACCTATAATATTAAGAATTCCCTGAGACTGCTGAACAGCCTTTTCGTTTTTTGCGGTGTTATTGTTGAAAATTGCCATGGTAGTTAAATTTACATTTGAATCCTTACAAATATAAGAAAACGTGGTTGCTTTTCAAAGCAAGCCGACACCCTATTTCGGTCGAGCAGAGGTGGAATCAAATTGCGAGTCTTTCCCCTCCAAAATTGCGTTAAGCACTTCTTGCTTGCTTCTTTGAACCTCCAAAGTCCTGGACAAATCCTCAATCCGTTGATTTAATTGCAATATCTCTTTCCTCGATTCTTTTGTCACCGCATTTGGCACAATACCGCGCAACGGCGTGTAGGCCAATAACAACAAAACTATCACTGTAAATGCCAACAATAAACTGCTAAAAACCATCAAAACATTGATGGGTGTCAATCGAACTGAAAAAACTTCCGCAAAAGTTGTGTCGTTTATCAATACAAAACGATGTTTGTTTCGAAGATTGGCGATAATTTTGCGTCTGCGCGAGGTTTTGGACATTTTTATCGGGATTGAATCAATAAAAACTCAAAAATAGCGTTTTAACCAACACAAAGAATGCGCCTAGGCTCAAAAAATCAATTATACATCTTGCTGTTGTTCGCGACCATTTTATCGTCGTGCAGCAATCAAGAGTCTTGGGCCTATAAAGAGTGGCACAATACCCTTGCGCACTACAATACCTTTTTTAATGCCGAACAGAAATGGCTCGAAACCGTTGAAACAACAAGAGAAGGCTATAAAGACGATTTCAGAAAACCCCTTTCATTGATTAACTATGGCACTATTGATATCCTTAAGGGAAATCAAGCGGCGATGGACGAGGTGATTAAGAAGGCTTCTACCATGATCGACAAGCACCCAAGGAGCAAATGGGTAGACGATGCCTACTTACTGAATGGGAAAGCGTATTTCATGAAAGGCGAAATCAGTGCTGCCATCGATTTGTTCGAATTTGTTCAGTCTCATTTCACCGATCCAAAAATCCAGTTCTCTGCCCAGCTATGGATCGCACGCAGCTTTTATGTGAAAGGTCAGTACGTAGATGCAGAAATCTTGGTTCAAAACGCACTCGAAAATCCAGAATTCCCCAATACCTTAACAACAGAAGCCAATTACCTTTTAGGGGCGATGCAATTTGCCTTGGGTAAGTATTCTCAAGCGGCAGCTCCATTAGAAATCGCTCTGTTGGGTAAGCAAACACGAATGGATAAATACCGATTGCACTTCGCTTTGGGTCATTGTTATATCACATCAAAGGAATACGAAAAAGCAGAAATCCACTACAGTAAAATCAGTAAACTCAACCCTCCCTACGAACTCGCCTTTCATGCCCGAATGTCGCAGGTCAATATCCTTTCAGCAAAGCAAGAGAACTACACCAAGGCCAACAAAGTCTTAGGCAAAATGTTGAAGGACGATAAAAACGCAGATTATCTCGGCACTATATATATAAGCATGGGCGAAAATGAATTGAAGGCGCAAAACGTCCCGATGGCCATTAAGCGATTCAATCAAGCCATTCAACTCACCCAAAACAATGAGCATAAAACCAATGCTTATTTATCACTTGGCAATTACTATTTCACCAATCACAGTTACGAGCAAGCCGCCAAATACTACGACTCAGCCAACAATATTATTGATAAATCACACCCTGACTTTGAGGCGATTGTTCAACGAAACGATATATTGAGCGATTTGCTAAAAGAAGTCCTGACGATTTCTGGCAACGATAGTTTATTGAGAATGGCCAAAGATCCTGATTGGCGCTCTAAAAAAATCACAGAGGCCATCGAACGGGAGAAAAAAGCCCAAGATGCAGCTATCAAGGCGCAAAATATCGCAAGTCAACAAAAAGCAAATAACGGCTTTCAGAATTCAGGCATGGGTGGGCCCGGTGGCAATCCCAATACCGGCATGGGAAATCCAATGGACAATATGGGAACATCAAGTACTAACTCTTCATTCCCATTTTATAATCCCGCCAATCGCGCGAAAGGACAGCAGGAATTTGTTAAAAATTGGGGCACTAGAGAGAATCGCGACTATTGGAAATACAATAGCAAAAAAGTTCAGTCAGACATTAGCGCCAATCCAAACCCTGGGACCGGACCAGACAGTAGCAACACGGCATCAACAAATAAAACGAATAAAAAAGAAAATACGAACATCGATACCACCGCCATTCCAACCAACATATCTGCTGGTGAGAAAAAATATTATGTCGATTTGCCCCTGACCACCGAATCACAGAAAAAAAATCAAGCCGAAGTCGCAACGTCTTTATTTGAAGCAGCCAAAATCTACCAAGATCGATTAATCGAAATTTCAGAAGCCATTCGTTTGTTTACCGAACTCGTCCGACGATTCCCCGAATCCGAAAACACACCCCAGGCATTGTATGAGTTGGTAAAATTAAATAAGCAAATTGGAGATTATACCCAAGCCGACGAATGGAAAGCCCAATTGTATACCAAGCATGGCAAAAGCGTTTACGTCCGCATGCTAGAAACTGGTGGCTCATTGAGTGAGTTGGCGCAAAATGCCTCTGGCAACCAAGCCATCGACAGTATGTTTGAAAAGATGGTTGATTCATACAACAAAGGAAATTATGCCGAAGCACTCGCCATCAAACAGGCTTCCGACAAGAACTTTGCCGGAAATTACATCCAGGCCAAATTCGATTATGTACAATCGCTTTGTTTCATCAAAAAGGGTGATATCCCTAAAGGAATTTCTCTGCTAGAGCAGTTGGTATTAGATTATCCATCAAGCGAAATTTCATTGCGGGCTCGCGACATCATTGAAGCCCAACAACGCCTAAAACTCGAATCTGAAGTCACAGCGGGAAACACCGGATCAAACGGAGCAACTGCAGGCGCTAAATTCAAAACCGCATCACCCAAAGAACCCCTGGATGTCATTTTTGTATTCGCCAAAGGCACCAACGCCAATATGATTCGCGCGGCCATCAGCGATTTCAACAAAAAGCAATTTTCATTTGAGAATCTTGCCATCGCCTCTCCCCTACTAATTGGTAGCAATTACGTGATCCATATTTCGCAATTTAGCACAAATGCCGCTGTTAAAGATTACACAAGCTTCATTAACAAAGCCACCGCCGATTTTGCAGCAAAAGGCCTCTTTGAATACAATGCAATCTCAATTACAGAAGCCAATTTCATCGAACTTACAAAGTCGTTGGATTTAAACGGATATCGTCAGTTTTCCGCGAAACAATAAGGCTGGATTCTTCGTATATTCGCAATTGATTCATGGCTGCTCCAGGGTTTAAATTCACGTTTATAAAACGCTTTTGGCAACTCCTCATTGGTGGAACCATCGCCGTTTTGTTAGTATTCATTTTGGTCAGTTTTGGCCTCTTCGGCGAAATGCCAGATGTAGAGGATTTAGAAAATCCAAAAAATGCGCTGAGCTCAGAAATTCTGGGCGATGATGGCACGCTCATCGGCAGTTTTTACTTAGAGAATCGAATCAATACAGCACATAAAGACATTGCCCCTTGTGTTTTCAACGCATTGGAAGCAACCGAAGATGTGCGATTTCGCGGACATTCAGGCATTGATATTCGCGGAACCATTCGGGCTGTGGTTGCCTTGGGCCAAGATGGCGGAGCCTCTACCCTCACCCAACAGCTTTCAGAAAATCTATTTTATCGACTTCAAAAACCATCTTCCAAGATTGGCATGGTGATGCAAAAATTCAAGGAATGGGTTATCGCAGTTGAACTCGAACGTCGATATACCAAGAATGAAATCATCACGATGTACCTCAACACCGTACCCTTTTCGGGTATTTCCTTCGGTATCGAGTCGGCATCAAAAGAGTTCTTCAACAAAAAACCCAAAGACCTTAAAATTGAGGAAGCCGCGGTTTTGATTGGAATGCTTAAGGCAAACCACCGTTATAACCCCAAATTTAACCCAGACAAGTCACTTTCACGCCGAAACACCGTTTTGGAGCAGATGAATAAATACAATTTCTTAACCGACGATAGTCTGGAATTATTGAAAGCCAAACCCATAAAAATCAATTATCGCAGCGCCGAAATGGATGGAATGGCCCAGTATTTCAAATTCTATTTGGGTGAATACCTCAAGCCTTGGTGCAAGAAAAAAGGCATCGACCTTTACCGCAGTGGATTGAAAATCTACACCACACTCAATCCCAAGTTGCAGCAATACGCCGAAAAAGCTGTGCAGCAACACATGCCTGAACTACAATCGCAATTCACTAAAAGCTGGGGCAAAGAAAAACCTTGGCGTTATGTAACCACCCGCGCCGTGATTCCCGGATTCATCGAAAGCGCCCTAAAACGCACGGAACGATACAAAGGCCTGGCCGAAGAAATGGGCGATGATTCCGCGAAAATTATCCAGGAATTAAAAAAACCCATTAAAATGACCGTCTTCTCCTGGCATGGAGATGTCGATACGATGATGTCGCCCTACGATAGCATGGCCTACATCAAAAAAGTATTGATGGCCGGATTTATTGCCGTACAACCCGAATCAGGACATGTGAAAGCATGGGTGGGTGGAATCAATCACAAACACTTTAAATACGATCACGTGAACCGTCGCGCTCGCCGTCAGGTGGGATCTACATTTAAGCCGATTGTATATGCTACGGCCATCGACATTAACCAGATGACGCCTTGCACGGAATTCCCAAGGGAGCGCACCACCTTTTTCTCTGGCGGACAGGAATGGAGTCCTCGCAATGCCGATGGAAAATCGGGTGGCGTTTGGACGATGTCGAGGGGTTTGGCACAATCAGACAATTTGATCACCGCGCAAGTAATGAAAAGCCTGGGCGATGATGCACCGGATATCGTAGTGAAATTTGCTGAACGCGTGGGCATCGAAGCCAACCGTATCCCAAAAGTACCATCGATTTGTTTGGGTACGATGGAATTGTCGCCATTTGAAATGGCCAGTGCCTATTCTGCATTTGCAAACAATGGGTTGTGGGTTGAACCAACATTTTTGTTGCGCATCGAGGATAAAAATGGCAACATTTTGGAGGATTTTAATCATCCCAAAACCGACCAGGTATTGAGCGCGGAAAAGGCTTACATGATGTTCCGTATGCTAGAAAATGTGGTAAATGGTGGAACCGGGAGTCGTATTCGTGGCGGCAAATACGCCGTTGAAGGACATATCGCAGGAAAGACTGGAACAACACAGGGATCGGCAGACGGTTGGTTTATGGGATTAACAAAAAACCTGGTTTGTGCTACATGGGTAGGCGCGGATGATCCAACGGTGAGGATTCGCGGCACGCTCATTGGTCAAGGTGCTAACATGAGTTTACCCATATTCGCATATTTCATAAAGGCGGCACTCGACGATAAATCAACGGGAATCTCTTCGGATGCGTTGGATATGCCGGATGGGTTTGACCTAGGGTTATTGGACTGTAGCAAGCGAGCGATGGGCGATGACCGGCGTCCGCCAGCAAATATTCCAGGACTTGGAGAATAAGTTGTTTTTGCTAAATAATTTTATTATATTTGCACCCCTTAAAAAGTAATAAATCCAATGAAACCCGATATTCATCCATCGACCTACCGCAAAGTTGTTTTCAAAGACATGAGCTGCGACCATAGCTTTATCGTACACAGTTGCGTAAACACAAAAGAATCCATAAAATGGGAAGACGGCAACGAATACCCATTGTACAAATTGGAAATTTCTTCACAATCACATCCTTTTTACACAGGAAAACAGAATTTGATCGACACGGCAGGACGTATCGACAAGTTCATGAAGCGTTACAACAAGAAATAATTCTTGTCGTTTCGTCGATAGACTTAAAAAAGCCAACCCTTCGGGTTGGCTTTTTTGTTTTTCATGTAAATTTGCGACATGACAACCCTGCTGCAGTTTGTTGAACCCTCGCAAATAGAGAACCTTTACCCCCTTACCATTACCAGGCCAGCGGCAGATTTGCGCTGTGGCATACTAACCATTGCAGAAAAATGGATGCGCGATTTAGACATCGAACCAGAACATACCGGATTCCTTACTCGCGAACACCTAAATCACCCGCAAAGCAGATTCAATCAACTTAACGCAACTGGGATTCCATCTGCAATTATTCAGATTCACGGAGCCATCATCCCCAACCCCTCGCTGACTGCGCAAACCAAAGGACTCAAACCAGGAGAAGCATTATCGCACAACAACGAAATCATCGTTTCTTGCATCACAACGGAGTCGAGCGAAATCAGCAATACCCTCAATTACACGGACTCATTCGATTCCATTGATAGACCTTATCACATTTTCGCATTAAACGGCAAAGAAATCATACAGGATTTTGCGAGAATTACAGGCGGAAGAGCATCGAACAGCATCTCTAGCAGCAATCGCGCGTTTGGCACCCACCCAATTTTTATTGAAGACGGAGCAAAAGTGGAATGCGCTACACTCAATAGCAACGATGGACCTATTTACATAGGCAAGAACGCCGAAATCATGGAAGGTAGTCTAGTTCGCGGTCCTTTTGCGATGTGCGAAGGTGCCGTGCTCAAGATGGGCACCAAAGTGTATTCCGCATCCACCCTTGGCCCCTATTGCGTCGCCGGCGGCGAGATTTCAAATGTCGTTTTCTGGGGTTACAGCAACAAAGGTCACGATGGATTTCTTGGCAATGCAGTCTTAGGCGAATGGTGCAATATTGGAGCAGACACCAACGCATCGAACCTTAAAAACACATACGACGAAGTGAAAGTGTGGAATTACAATAGCGGTCGTTTCGAAAAAAGCGGACAGCAATTCTGCGGATTAATTATGGGCGATCATAGTAAGTGCGGTATCAATACGATGTTTAACACAGGAACCGTGGTTGGCGTTGGATGCAATTTATTTGGAGCTGGATTCCCAAGGCAATTTGTCCCCGATTTCAGTTGGGGTGGTGCACAAGGATTTGTCACACACAAATTGGATGCAGTGCACAAAACTGCAGCATTGGTTTTACCCCGCAGAAAACGCGAATACGGAGAGTATGAAAAACAAGTGATGGAATATGCCTACAAAATCACAGCGCCACTTCGTGGCGAAGAATAATTCTTAAATACACTAAAACAAAAAGGGCCTTTCGGCCCTTTTTATTGCTAATCTATACGAATAGTTATACTCGAGAGATTCTAGTTTATAATGCTGAATTCATACTGCGAACTGCGGCAGCACTCTTCTCAAATTCAGTTTTCTCCTCATCATTCAATTCCAATTCAATAATTTTCTCCCAACCATTCTTCCCAAGAATTACTGGAACACCGATGCAAATATCTGATTGACCGTATTCGCCATCCAAAGAAACACAGCAAGGCATCATCTTCTTCTGATCGCAAACAAGGCTCTGAACCAAGACACTTACTGCAGCTCCAGGAGCATACCAAGCACTTGTTCCCAACATACCTGTCAATGTAGCACCACCCACCATAGTATCAGCTTTTACCTTCGCCAACACATCAGACGATAACATTTGACTCACTGGAACACCTTTGTAAGAAGCCATGCGCGTCAATGGGATCATTGTAGTATCACCGTGACCACCGATAACCATACCATCTACATCAGATGCTGGGCAACCCAAAGCGGTCGACAAATAATATTTAAATCTAGCTGAGTCAAGTGCGCCACCCATACCAATAATCTTATGCTTTGACACACCTGCATTTGATTTTGCCAAATAGGTCATTGTATCCATAGGATTACTTACGATAACAAAAATAGCATTCGGCGAATGAGCCAAACAATTCTCCATCACAGTTTTAACGATTCCGGCATTGATGCCAATCAACTCCTCACGCGTCATTCCTGGCTTACGTGGAATACCACTTGTAATCACAACCACATCACTTCCAGCGGTCTTGGTGTAATCATTTGTACTACCCGAGATACGCGTGTCAAACCCATTAAGGGCCGCCGTTTGCATCAAATCCAAGGCTTTCCCCTCGGCGAAGTTTTCCTTGATGTCTAACAGCACTACTTCTGCTGCGAAATTTTTGATTGCAATGTACTCCGCACAGCTTGCGCCTACGTTTCCTGCTCCGATGACACTGATTTTGCTCATGACGATGTGATTTTTCTTTTGGTAGCGCGAATTTACAAAATCCAAAACGATCTTTTGCGAAAATTCTAACTCATTTACATTAATTAAAAAAAATCAATCCAACTCACTTACTTTTGCAATCGTTTTATAATCTAAAGACAAAAAGACATTGAAAAACAAGTACGTTGACCTAATCAACCAAACTTTCTACTTCCCCACGGAAGAGTTCAAGTTAGACAGTAACGACAATTTAGAATTCCACGGAATTCCCATGATGGACCTGATTGAACAATACGGGACACCATTGAAATTCACCTACTTACCTAAGATATCCGAGAATATCCAAAAGGCAAGAACTTGGTTCAATGTGGCCATCGCCAAAGCCGACTACCAAGGTAAATACTACTATTGTTATTGTACAAAGAGCAATCACTTCTCACACGTCATCGACGAAGTGCTCAAGAACAACGTACACATCGAAACATCGTCGGCCTTTGATATAAACATCCTAGAGAACCTCTTTGAACAAGGGAAAATCAGCAAAGACAAGTTCATCGTTTGCAACGGTTTCAAGAAGGAAAACTACATCGAAAACATTGCAAATCTGATCAATAACGATTGGACAAACGTAATTCCTGTCATGGATAACAGCAATGAAATTGACTTACTTACCCAATACACCGACAAACCCGTTACAGTTGGAATTAGAATTGCCGCGGAAGAAGAACCCAAATTCGAATTTTACACTTCGCGATTAGGCATCGGATACAAAGACTTGGTCAACTTTTACAGAACCAAAGTAAAAAAGAATAAAAACGTGAAGTTGAAAATGCTCCACTTCTTTATCAATACGGGCATTTACGACACCGCTTACTACTGGAACGAATTGCACAAGTGTTTAAAGGTGTATTGCGAACTCAAGCAGGAGTGCCCCGACCTAGACACACTAAACATCGGCGGCGGATTCCCAATCAAAAACTCACTTACATTTGATTACGATTACGAATACATGGCCACGGAAATCGTGAGTCAGATCAAGCAAGTATGTACCGAGAACAACATCCCTGAGCCAAATATCTTCACTGAATTTGGATCATTCACCGTGGGAGAAGCCGGAGGAAACATTTATTCTGTCCTCGACCAAAAATCACAAAACGATCGTGAAAAATGGAATATGATCGATTCGAGCTTTATGACTACCCTTCCCGATGCTTGGGCAATCAACAAGAAATTCATTATGCTTCCGATAAACCGTTGGAATGAAGAGCAAGAACGCGTATTGTTGGGTGGCATCACCTGCGATAGCGACGATTACTACAACTCAGAGCAACACGTAAACGCGATTTATCTTCCAAAATACGACCCAGCGGATCCATTGTACTTGGGATTCTTCAACACGGGCGCATATCAGGAAAGTATTGGAGGCTATGGTGGAATTCAACACTGTCTTACCCCAGCGCCAAAACACGTGATTATTGATCGCGATGAAAACGGCGACCATCACTTCCGTTTGTTCTCTAAAGAGCAGAGTTACAAGAGCATGCTGAAAACATTGGGATACATGTAATTCTGCGCCACAGATTACAGTACCATTACATTTTGAGTATTAGCCACTGTCAAAATAGAGGCAATTCATCGATCCGTAATTTCACAAGAAAATTTCATAAAGTTTACATTTTCTGAATCAGTAATCACGAACAAAATCGTGAACTTTGTGTTATAATTAAAAATAACATATGTCAGATTCACATCATACCGGAAATCCAAGCGGGGAAGCAAAATGCCCGTTCAATCATGGACAAAGCCCAAAAGTAGCGGGTGCTGGAACAAGCAACCAAGACTGGTGGCCAAACCAATTGAATTTAAACGCTTTACGCCAACACTCTAATCTTTCCAATCCTTTAGGCAGCGACTTCAACTACGCCGAGGAATTTAAAAACCTCGACCTAGACGCCTTAAAGCAAGACATCATCGAGGTAATGACAACCTCTCAAGATTGGTGGCCTGCAGATTACGGTCATTACGGACCATTTTTTATCCGTATGGCTTGGCATAGCGCGGGAACCTACCGTACATCGGACGGTCGCGGTGGAGCAGGCGCTGGAATGCAAAGATTTGCTCCATTAAATAGCTGGCCCGACAATACGAACTTAGACAAAGCGCGTTTATTGCTTTGGCCTATCAAACAAAAATACGGCCAACAAATTTCTTGGGCCGATATGATGATTTTGGCAGGAAACGTAGCCCTGGAAAATATGGGATTCAAAACATTTGGTTTCGCTGGCGGTCGCGCCGATGTATGGGAAGCCGAAGAAGTATACTGGGGTTCTGAGCGCAAATGGCTAGAAGATAAGCGTTACGTGGGTGACCGTGAATTAGAGAATCCTTTGGCCGCGGTTCAAATGGGTTTGATTTACGTAAATCCAGAAGGACCTAATGGCAACCCCGACCCTATCGCTTCAGCAAAAGACATTCGCGAAACTTTCGCAAGAATGGCAATGGACGATATCGAAACGGTGGCTTTGATTGCTGGCGGACATACATTTGGTAAAACACATGGTGCCGCTGATCCTAGCAAATACGTCGGTCCAGAACCTGCCGGAGCTGATATCGCGATGCAAGGTATGGGATGGAAAAACACGTTTGGAACTGGAAATGCAGGCGACACCATCACTAGCGGATTGGAAGGTGCATGGACAACAACCCCAACCCAATGGAGCAACAATTACTTTGAGAACTTATTTGGATACGAATGGGAACTCACAAAAAGCCCAGCAGGCGCGCAACAATGGAAGCCCAAAGGCAATGCCGGCGAAGGCTTGGTGCCAGATGCCCACGATGCGTCAAAGAAACACGCTCCATTTATGCTAACAACCGATTTGGCTTTGCGTTTAGATCCATCGTATGAGAAAATTTCTCGTCGTTTCTTGGAAAACCCAGAGGAATTTGCAGATGCTTTCGCTCGTGCTTGGTTCAAATTAACACACCGCGATATGGGTCCGAGAGACCGTTATTTGGGATCAGATGTTCCAGCGGAAGTATTGATTTGGCAAGATCCAATTTCAAAACCTACATATACAGCACTAGATTCAGCCGATATCACTTCTTTGAAGAATTCAATTGAGGCATCGGGCTTAACCGTATCTCAATTGGTTTCAACAGCTTGGGCTTCTGCCTCTACTTTCCGTGGCTCAGACAAGCGCGGCGGTGCAAATGGCGCTCGTGTTCGTTTGGCTCCACAGAAATATTGGAAAGTAAACAATCCAAGTCAATTGGGCCATGTTATCGATACCCTAGAAAATATTCAAAAAGCCTTCAACAACAGCCAATCCAATGACAAAGGCATTTCACTAGCCGATACTATCGTTTTGGGTGGATGCGTTGGCGTTGAAATGGCTGCCAAAAATGCAGGTCATACCGTTACCGTTCCCTTTACCCCAGGTAGAGGAGATGCAAGCGAAAAAGAAACCGATGTCGCTTCATTCTCTGTATTGGAACCCCATGCGGATGCTTTCAGAAACTGCAACAGCAATCACAGATTGGGTGCGTCTGAAGAGTTATTGATCGACAAAGCGCAATTGCTTAATTTAACTGCTCCAGAAATGGCAGTATTATTGGGTGGAATGCGTGTTTTGAACACCAACTTCGACAATTCTAACCACGGTGTATTCACCAATCGTCCAGAGGCCCTAACAAACGATTTCTACGTCAACCTAATGGATATCAACACCACTTGGTCCGCGGTATCCGACAAGCAAGACGAATTCGTTGGCAAGCATCGCACAACGGGTGAAACCTTGTGGACAGGAACACGTGTAGATCTAATCATGGGTTCAAACTCAGAATTAAGAGCCATCGCGGAAGTTTATGGATACAAATCTGCCGAATCTAAGTTCGTACATGATTTTGTAGCCGCTTGGCACAAGGTGATGAACTTGGATCGATTCGATATCTAAGTTTACCGAATAGTCTAAAAGGAACCGCAAATTTGAATTAAATTTGCGGTTCCTTCTTTTTATATCCATGCCAAACGACCCCCTACACGGAATCACCCTCGAGAAAATCATCATCGAGTTGCAAGAGAAATACGGATGGGAAGGATTGGCCGATCGCGTTCGGATTAATTGCTTTTACGAAAATCCCAGCGTGCAATCCAGTCTCAAATTCTTGAGAAAAACGCCGTGGGCCAGAAAAAAAGTAGAAGACCTTTATATCCGATTTAAAACCAAATAATCAAACAATGGCTATGAAAATTTCAACGGTTGATCATTTTCTCACCTCTGGTTGCGGTCGTTGCAAATATTTCGATACCCCGCAATGCAAGGTTCACACATGGACAGAAGAACTCCAACTACTTCGAGGTCTTGCTTTGGATAGCGGCCTAAAAGAGGAAATCAAATGGGGATTCCCATGTTACAGCAACGCTGAAAAAAAGAACATCTTCATGATTGGAGCATTTAAGGAGTTTTGTTCGTTGAGCTTTTTCAAAGGGGTATTATTCAACGATGCGCATCAGTTGCTGCAAAAAGCGGGAGAAAATTCTCAAACGATGCGACTACTTAAGTTCACCAGCCCCGAGCAAGTAATTGAGCACAGCACCATCATCTCTCAGTATATCCAAGAGGCTATTGAAATTGAAAAATCAGGCGTAAAAATCCAGAAACCAGACCCATCGCAACTCGACCTTTGTCAGGAGTTAGTGTTAAAATTCGAAGAATTGCCAGAATTGAAAATCGCATTTGAGAAACTCACGCCCGGTCGTCAACGAGGCTACAACCTTCATTTTTCCGATGCGAAACAATCAGCCACCAGAATTTCAAGAATTGAGAAGTACATCCCCAAAATTTTGAGCGGTAAGGGATTTCAAGATTAAAGGGAATTAACCCAGTAATTATTTTGATTTCCAATTTTGGGCGTAATGGATGACACCCATCCCTACAATCATTATCAAGGCGTTGCCGATCAAACTCTCGTATCCTATCACGTAATCACCAAACCACGGCTTTCCTGCTGTATTTAAATTATACCACAATTTCTCAACTGCGTTAAATCGATCCAAATCTCTTCCCGAAGACCATACCCCAGAAGCATCGCTCAATTTTAGTAAATACGTAATAATTGGAGAGATCAAACTCCAAATCACAACCCACGCCCCACGAGGATTCCAGCGGGTAAATATCCCCACCACAAACAATCCCAACAGCGGACCATAAGTATATGTCGCTACCATCAAAACCGTGTCGATCAAAGAACTTTCATTGAGCCAATAAAACAATAGAATACAAAAGAACAGCGCAACGGCAAACCCAAAATGCAAGCGCTGCCTTATTTTTCGCTTGTACCCATCTGAATGCGTATCATCAGAATCGCCCAACCCTAAAAAGTCATGATAAACGCTGGTTGTCAATGTGGTTAAAACACTATCCGCACTGCTAAACGTAGCCGCACTCAACCCCAACATAAAGGCAAAGGGCACCAACCAAGGCTCTCCAAACAAATTCAAATGCCCGTTCAACGCCAACATAGGAAAAATCCCATCGGTGGAAGGCTTTCCATTTAATGTCGGTATGGCGATTTGATACTTTTGCAAATAGGCGTGTAACATCACCCCCAAACTCAAGAAAAATACATTCACAACCATCACAACCAATCCTGTGGTCACCATGTTTTTCTGGGCATCCCCAAGCGACTTACAGCTCAGATTCTTTTGCATCATATTCTGATCAAGGCCCGTCATTGCAATACACATCGCGGCACCTCCCAAAAACTGCTTCCAAAAATTCAGTTTGCTGTTGGCATCCCAAACGAAGACATCACTCATCTCAGACGACATAATTCGATGCCAGGGTGAATCGCCACCTTTTTGCCAAAAATCAAACCACTCCAAGCCATCGGCCAGGGCAAACACACAAACCAGAACGCCGCCAATCAAAAAGACACTCTGTAAAGCATCTGTCACAACGAGTGTTTTAATGCCGCCTTTCATCGTGTAGGCTAATATCAAAAGGAGAATCACAATAACCGACACAAAAAAGGGCACGCCCATCGGTCCAAACAAATAGGTCTGTAATACGGCAACAGTAAGAAACAAACGAGCTGCGCTCCCCAACAACCGAGACAAAACAAAAAACGATGCGCCCACCCGTTGGTGTTCCAATCCAAGTCGAGTCCCTAAATAGGTATAAATCGAAGTAAGATTTTGTTTATAGTAAAGCGGCAAAAGCACATAAGCGATGACAAAATACCCCGCCACATAACCAAACACCACCTGCATGTAACTCCAATGAGCCGCATTGACTGCCCCAGGAACAGAAATAAAAGAGACCCCACTCATGCTATCACTGAGCATTCCCAGCGCCACCATCCACCAAATACTCTGTTTATTCCCAACAAAATAGCCATTGTCGTTCGCCTTCTTGCCCGTGATATAGCCAACAAAAAGCAGCATAAAAAAATACAGCGCTAAAGACAACAAGATCAAATTAAAACTCATGGAGTGGTTTTCTTTTTGGGTAAATTCAACAAATTCCGTAACGACTCATCGGTATATAACTGTTCCGCGGCCAATTGTAAAGGCAAGTAAATCAAAGTATTATTTTTGATTTCAAGCTTTCTAAATGCATCGCCGGACAATGCGTAAAACCTGCCTTCCGTATCTTTTGCGGCAAAAAAGGCCACTCGAGCGGGATCAAATTGCAACGCAAATTCACGCGTCTGCATCAGGGGAGCACTAGAACCTACAGGCACTGAATACACCTGTACCGCATCGGGCTTTTTATAGCCTACAACAAACTGAGCAACATCTATAGGAGCTTGGCCTTGATCAGAAACAACCAAATTGAGCGACAAAACCGAATCAGGCGACATCGGCGATGCCCAGGCAAATCGACCCGTACTGCGAATTTTGAATGAGTTACGAACTAAACCTTTGGGCAGGGCACCTGTTTCCAGAGCCAACACCGCCGTTTGCTGATACTGTTTTTGAAATTGCTGCGCTTGATATACTTGAAACGCATGGTCCTTTTGCAAATGCAAAGCCAATACTTGTCGGATCAACTTTTCAAATTTTACTTGTTCTCGACTTGCTTTCTTTGGGTTATCCGACCAACGTATCTTTGGCTGCAACAATTCGATTTGATACAAGCCTTCTGAACTTCTCAGCAAAATATTGACCTGATTCCCGCTTTGATACAAAGAGAAATCCCAAAATTTATGAATCCTAAAAAACAAATCCATCACTTCTTTTTTCTCCCAATTGGTCCGAAATGCAATAGGATAATCTCTCAATGGCTTCAACTCTGGAAATAAGAGCTCCGTTTTATCGTACAAAACCATTTCAAAGACACCCTTTTCTGTTGCCACCTTGCCTTGAAACTTTCTCACCCCAATCACACCCCTACCTCTACGCAAAACCATTTGATTTTCATTGGCAGCCTTCTCCCCAACCCTTGCCACGTGAAATTCTGAAAATTTAGCCAACGCTTGCTTGCTCTCGTCTGGATTTAACAAATAATTATAGCCCTGGGTACCAATCCTCTCCTCTAATCCCGCCACATTCACAGAAGTCTGAACCGTAGCCGTCTTTCTACCCGCATAAAACTGATAAAAATCAATTGCCGCCATATTGTCATCCGAGAAATCATAATCGTAATCATAATGATTCTTCCACCGATTCCTCTTTCCATCCCATGCATAAAATCGAGCATTATAATCCGGAGCGCAAACAAATCTCAC
>CANIZU010000009.1 GCA_947472115.1 Flavobacteriales bacterium
CAGAACCAAGGCAACTTAACACCGGTGGATATCGATGCGAGTGCCTTTTTTGAGACCGCAACCCTAGACAGTGGATTTTTAGATATTAGCATTTCCAATAATTTGCCGGTGAAGGTAAAGTTGGTGATTTTCGAACTGACCAATGCGGGGGATAATTCTGAAGTCGCTTATGATTCTTTTACGAATATTCCGATTGGAGGCAAGGTCACCAAGCGCATCGATTTAAAGGATAAAACGGTAACGAAGACCTTAAAAGGCAGTATCAAACAGTTGGTTACGGAGGCGAGTAGCGGTCCAGTTTTGATTGATGCAAGCAAGGGGGTTGACCTGGAATTGACGGTTTCTCGTTTGCATCCACGGTATGCGGTGGCAGCGTTTCCTACACAGAATGTTATTGACCAAAACGAGGGTTTGACGGTGTTTATGGGTGGTGCGGAAGTGAAGTATTTCAAGGCGAAGGCGGGTCAATTGAAAATCCATTTGGCGAGTACAATTCAGGAAGACATGACGATGTTGTTTGAGATTCCTAGTGCGACCAAAGGGGGTAAGGTGCTCTCGTCGGTGGTCAAGTTGCCAGCGGCACCGCCCAATGGGGTAAGCACTAGAGATGAGTTTTTTGATTTGACAGATTATCTGATCGACTTTAGAGGCAAAAACCCTGATGTGAAAGACACGGTGAACACGTTTCACCAGATTTTGATTGTTCGTTTGGATAGTTCGGGCAGAAAGGTCGCGATTGGTTTGAGCGATAGTATTCGCATCGATTATCGTATGGAATCATTGATTCCGGATTATGCGATTGGGTATATGGGACAGAGTTTGAATCAGAGCGGGGATCAGAAGGCACCGTTTGATTTGTTCAAGGGGTTAAATGGAGATTTGAAATTCAAGGATTTCAAGGTGAGTTTAATCGTGAGAAATAGCATTGGCGCAGAGGGACGGATCAAAATTCGTTCTTTGGCTGGAGAAAACGTGTTTACGAAGAATACGGTGAAGTTGAATTCAATGTCGTTGAATAACGACATACTAATTTCAGCGCCGCCGTTTAAAAGAGATGCTTTCGTGGAATCGGAGATTGTTCTTGATGGGACCAATTCAAATATCAAATCGTTTATTGAGAATTTGCCTCAGATGTTGGATTACAACTTGGATATGGAGACCAATCCCAATGGGAATGTGAATTTGTACAAGGATTTTGTGTTCGATAATAGCAAGGTGGATGTGATTATGAAGGTGGAATTTCCGGCCGAGTTTTCGTTGAATCAGTTTGTGTTGAGAGATACGCAGGGTGTTGACTGGACAGCGATTGCGGGATTGGATAGAATCAAATCGGCCAAGATGGATGTCCGCATTAAGAACTCATTTCCTTTGGGTGCTAAGTTGCAGTTGATGTTGCTGGACGACAAGGAACAAGGCATCGCCAGTTTGGACATTGATCCGGCGGATAATGTGATTGAGCCAGGGGTTGTTGACGCCAATGGGTATCCTACTGCGCAATCGGAGACGGTCTTTTCTATTGGGATAGGCAGGGATAAGGTGGATGCTTTGAAAAAGGCGAAGTTTATCGCGATAACGACTACGTTAACGGGCGATGGGAAGATGAAAAAGCTATACGACAATAGCACGATTAGCATTTCAACGACGGTGGATTTTGAATACGAGGTGAGGTATGGCAAATAGGATTTTGGGAGACAAGTTTTTGTTGTGTTTCTGTTTGATGCTTGTCAATTTGGCAAAGGCATCCGAGGATACACCGCCTTTACCTCCGGCCAAACCCACAATTTATGAGGATTTATTTCGCTATCAATTGGTAACGGGATCCAACGTGCTGCCTTTTTCATTTATGGGAAAGATGGCATTTGGCGGGTATATCACACCGGCGGCTACGGAGTCTATCGAAAGTCATTTGAAAACACAAAATAGGGCGGGTTACATGCAATCTGTGGGTTTGGTATTCTATCCATTAATGCATCGATTTCATTCTGAGCAATATAAGGCTGCCGTTAAGAAAGCAGAGGTTATTTCCATAGGGATTCGGAATATTCAAATGGCGGGTCTAACCTTTTCTGGCGATGCATTTCGGTTGGTTTTTCGGGGAAATGGGTACTATAAGGGCAAGACATTGGAAGTGGGGAGCAACAACTTTTTTGCTTTGGGAATGAATACGTTGGATTTTGGAATTTCTGTCCCCAAATCCAAGCGCATTGAGAAGTTGTATTTTTCTATTGCTCAGGTGACCCAGTATAATTTGTTAAAGACCCAAGATATGAGCCTTTACACAAGTCCGATAGCTGATTCTGTGGTAATCAACGGTCGTTTTTATTCTCAATCCACGGCGGGTTTGGGATTTGGACAAAAAGGGTTGGGTGTGATGATGACGATGGATCGGACGATGCATATAAGTTCTTCTGAGTCTGGTCGGTTGGCCAAACCAATTTATTATGGTGTAAGAGATTTGGGTATTTTGTTTTTACCTACACTGTCGGTGGATAGCCGGGGTTATACTTGGGATGAAAATACGAGCGGATTAAAACCAGCGGGTGAATCCCCAATTAAGTCTGTTACAGTAACCCAAGCTGTGGTGAGTTCTCGGGATTTGCAATTGGGAAATTGGTTTACAAGTCAGCGAGATACGTTGAATTCCAGGCTCAAGGTCAATTCTCAAAAGCGTTCTGGAACGGTTATTTCGCCGTTTACGTTGTATGCGCAGAGGGAGTTATTTTCTATTCGACCTAAAGAGCAAGCTGACTCAAAAAAGGGATTGGGTCAGGCCTTTTATCATGTCATGGACTTGAATTTTACCTATTTAAATATTCCTGGCTATGTGTTGTCGACCACACTCTCTTGGGGTTCCTATTACCGTCCCAAAGGCGAACAAAAATGGACTTCGTTTTATTCTGAATATTATTTGGGTTTAGGCGGGTTCGATACTTGGAATTTGGGTTACAAGGGATTTTTGAAATCCAACATCATTGGGATTGGGCAAACCAGTTTTATGCTTGATTTGCGGGGCATAGAGGCATGGATATTCCCCAAGCGTCAGCATGGTGCTGGAATTTCTTTTGGCGTTCGCTGTAAGTTATAAACTTATTTGATTGAGAAGATGAACCACTTCCCACTTTGGGTGAGGGGTTTGTGCGATGGCGTTGGAACGGCGATATTTACGTATTCTTTGAACCATCGAGCGGTATCATTGGTTACGATGTAACCTAAGGTTCTAAAACAATCGTTATTTGGGTTTTGATGGTCGTTATCCCCTTTCGTAATTGATGGAGTCGCTTTGTTGGGAAAGAACTTCGCATCGTTGCTACGCTGTGAAATCTTACTGTTGTATATGTCTTTGGCGAGGTTGGCTTGATAATCGGGTCCTAGTCTAACACCTTTGGTTTGAAGGGCATAGAGGGCGGTATTGGGCGATGGGTCAAAGGCAACGAATACTTCTTGGTCTTGAGTATTATTGCTTTTTAGCCAGCTGCCTAGAATTTCTAAATCTCGAATATCTGTTATTACGTTTTGCGCATAATAATCATTGGGGGTAAAGCGGTGATGAAGCATTCTATTGGCATGTCCAAAACTCACAAATGGGATGATCCATAATCCTAGCATACTTGCGATGGCAGGCAGTCCTTGGAGAAGGATTTGACCGTTGAGGTATCGTTGTTGAAGGGAAAATATCGCAAAGAAAATAAAGGGCCAGGCGGACAAGAAGTAGTAATCGTGGTAGCGGAATTGTAGGTGAAAAAGGACGTAAAGCCCGGCGAAACCTAGGAATAGCCAGACGCTGAGTTGTTCAAAAACGGAAAGTGATGTCCTGTTTTTTATCATCGTAAAGACCCAAACCAACAGGATGCCGCTGATACACCAGGGGATATAGAGCGAATCGACCCATGTGTTGAGGCTGTATTGGGTAACGGAAATGAATTCAGAGACGGAATGACTGGGATTGATTTGCTGCAGAAAATGGGTATTGTATGTCAGTTCTGTGAGATGTTTTGCATAGGTAACCCAGGCAATGATTGGCAGAATGGGTAGGATTAGGGTAAGGGGGTTGAATTTTGGGAAGCTGATGCGATCTTCGGTTTCATCCAGAATTTGGTAGGTGTTATCGTCGGTTTTGACAACGGATTGGTTTCTTTTTCGGGATTGTGTGAAAAGGACTAGGCAAACGGCGATGTGAACGATGAGGAATGAAACTTTGATTAGTCCGGTGAAGGTGATAAGTATCAGATAGATGATCCAATTTTTCTTGGTGTCGATGTTGTATTGCCATTGGATCCAGTGGTATAGGGCGATGATTGACAACGACAGTGCGGCGGGGTCGGATAGAAAATTCCAGGTATAAAATACAAAGGTGGGAGACAGGTAATAGATGCCGAGCAGTGCTAATTTGCTGAGGGTACGTGGGATATGTAGGGATAAAATTCTCCAAGCGGCCCACATTCCGTAGGTAACGAGGCCACCGATGAGCAGGCGATAGATGATGGGTTTGAAGCCAAAAATTTGATAAAGTAGGGCGGTGATATAGGGGAGGATTGGGAATTCCATGCCCGCGACGCCTTCGGCGGCGCGGTTTTCCATCACTCGGGGTTCAAAAAAATTCATGGATTCATGCCAGAAATTCCATGCAACACAAGCGCGATCGGCTTGGGCCCCTTGGTGCATTCCGAAAACGGGCATATTCATAAAATCCAACCAGCCCAATCCCAATTGAATGAGGATCCAAAAAATCCAAAAGGGGCGGTCGGGATGACGTTCTTGCACGATTTAGGATTCGTTAAGTGTTTGGATATTGCTGTTCTTCACGATGTAGGTTGGCCTGTTTTTGACATTTTCGCTCACCCGACCCAAGTATTCACCGAGGATGCCGATGCCGAGTAATTGAACGCCACCTAGAAAGAGTACGGATATGTGCAAGGATGTCCAACCGACTTCGGTGAAACCAAAGAATTTTTGATATAGGCTATAGATGATGAGCATGAAAGCAATACCCGAAACGGCAAAACCGAGCATCGTAGCGACTTTTAAAGGCCAATTGCTAAAGCCAGAGATTCCATCGGTGGCAAATCGCATCATTTTGCCATAGGTGAATTTGGTATTTCCGCCCATTCGCTCTTCCCGATCATACTCAACAAACGTTGAATTAAATCCTATCCATGCAATTTGTCCGCGCAGATATTTATGCTGTTCGGGCATGTTTAGAAGCACTTTTTGGACTTTGCGATGAATCAATCTAAAGTCACCCGTATCCAACGGGATTTCGATCTGGGTGATGTTTGCAAGAAATCTATAGAACAATTTGGCGGTAAGCTTTTTAAGGAATGATTCGCCTTTGCGTTTTTTGCGTTTGGCATAAACCACTTCAAATCCCTCTAGGGACTTTTTCAATAGATCTGGAATGAGTTCTGGCGGATCTTGTCCATCTCCATCCATTATCACTATTCTCTCACCCATTGCGTGTTCCAAACCGGCAGAAATGGCGATTTGGTGGCCAAAGTTCCTCGAAAAATCGATGTATTTCACCGATGCGTTTTCTTCGGATAGGCCCGTGATGATGGGCAGGCTGTTGTCCTTTGAGCCATCATTTACATAAACGATTTCATAATGAATGCCCAAGGGGGATAGCGCCGCGATAATTCTGTTGTTCATGGGAACAAGGTTCATTTCCTCATTGTAGATGGGAATGATTACAGATAAATCTATTTTGGACGCTGCCATTCAACAAAAATATGCAAATTGAATAAGTACCTTTGTGATAAATTATAAAACATGAGCAAAATCCGTTTTTCCGGTCATTTATTTTTATCAGTTATCGCTTTTGCGATATTTGGTCAGGTTTCTTGCCAGAGTAAAGTACAAGATTCGCACGAAACTGTGGTTACAGAAAAGTCTTTTGATGCAGCTATCGCTGGCGATAAATTGGTGATGGTAGATTTTTACACTACTTGGTGCGGACCATGTAAGAAAATGGCTCCATTTGTTCAGCAAGTGCGTGAAACTCGTTCAAAGGATGTGATTGTTTTACAAGTAGATGCGGAGGCACAGGCTGGCATCGCCGACAGATATCGTTTGGAAGGTTATCCTACGGTAATTTTCTTTAAAAGAGGACAGGTTGTCGGTCGTGTTTTGGGATATCAGACCTATGAAAACCTCAGCGGTTTGGTAGATCGATTCAAATAAGATGATTTTAGGCCTTTGGTGCCTCCTAGCTTTGCGCCTTTCCGTGCTTCAAACAGCAGGAAAATTTTGATTTTTAGGGATTCAAAAAGAAGTGGAAACTATCTCCACGCAATCCCATTCTCAATGTTTCTAGGGGGATAATCTCGTTTGGCGCTATGTTTCCAAGATTTACGTTGCTGCCGTAAAGTTGAATGAACCAAACTTGTTGTTCTTTTTTGGGTGCTTCCCAAATGACATCGGCTTGAGGGATTTTGCGGATGATTTCAGCCACCAATCCAGAGCGAACTTCTCCGGTACCTCTAAAAATACCCACCGTTCCAGATTCTCTTGCTTCGCCAATCACTTTCCAAGCGCCGGCTTGCAATTCAGTTTCCATTTGCTCTATCCATTCGTAGGGCGGGATGATTTTTTCGGCGTCTTTGCTTCCCACTTCACTCAATACCGTGAAATTTTTGGCGAGGGTGTTGATGTAATTGCATTTGACATCGTGGTTCATATCCAAGCTGCCATCGCTTACTTCAATGTGTGTTATTCCTAATTTTTCGATCAGCTTAACATAATCATCAAATTGATTTCGAACGATATAGGCTTCGAACAAGGTACCTCCCAAATAGACTGGGATGTTGGCACTTTTGTAGAGGTTGATTTTATCTTGAAGTTTATTTGTAAAAACGCTTGTGCCAAAACCCAACTTTACGATATCGGTGTAATGGTTTCCGTTTTCCAAAAAATTCTCAACCTCTTGAAGACTCAATCCTTTATCCATAACCATCGTGATTCCGTTGTTACGGGGTTTTGACGATCTGTCGGGCAGTTGACTTAGGTTGAATAATTCTTTGTTCATATTCCAGTTCTGGGTTTTGTGAATTTTGCGATGCAGGCTAAGATAGAAGTTGCTTTCTTCAGCTCTGGTGCAAAGGTAAACAATTGAATGTGTTCATTGGCATTGATTTCGAGTGCCTTTTCAAGAATAATAAGGGCTGCCGATGCTTGTCCGCTCAAATAACACAAGGCGGCAAGTCGATAAAATAGTCCGCTGTGCTTTGGATTATTTAATAAACCGGTTTCGATGATATCCAATGCTTTGTCGGTGTTTCCAGTTTCGTAAAGAGAAGTACTAAAGTCTAACCAAACTTCAGGATTGCTTGCGTGTTCAATGGTGAGAGACTCGTATAGTGGCTCCCATTTTTCAGGCAAATTGGCGCCGAAATAGGCCGAGGCCAGCACCATGCCATAATCGCATTCAAAATGATCCAAATCGTACGCTCGTTCCAAATATGGGATGGCGGCGACATAATTTTCGTCGTAGTGCCAAGTGAGGCCCATCGAATACCAGCATTCGGCATCTTGAGGCTGATTTTTTAGGATTTCTTTGTAGATAGAGCGACAAGTTTTGATATCGCCTTGTTCGTAATGACTCCAAGCCAAGAGGCCTTCTACTTCGATGAAGGTTTTCTTTGGGAAGCGAGTTTGTAGTTCGTTGTATTGGATGATAAACTTATCGTAATGACCTAGTTCGTAGGTGCATTCTAGAAAAGTTACCCAAGCATCGGCGAAATTTTCATTGATTGTTATGGCAAAATCTAAGGCTTTCAGCGCTTGTTCGTGGTCGCCCTGTGCCATATATCCTGAACCCAAAACGTACCACGCTTCAGCTGAGTATGGATCTTTGTCGATGATCCGTTGAATCATTGGAATCAGCGCATCAACCAACCCACCTTCTTCTGCCTTTTCGATGTATTTTTCGAGGATTACACTTACTTCAGCACCTGTATCGAGGGCTTTTTCGAGTACGGGCATCGCCAATTCGAACTGACCGTGGAAAAGAGAAATCTCTAAAAAGTCTTCTAGCATCGCCTCTTCATCGCCTACATTTTGAAGAACGGATGTCAAATCTTCCAGCGCTTTTTTCTTATTGCCTTGAATGCTTAGAATAAGGGCTTGCATGAAACCTAGAGCCGGCTCAAAGGGGGTGTATTGAAGGGCTTGGGTGATTGCTGCCCGGGCTTTTGCATATTTCTGATCTCTCACCAACCATTCTACCAAGTGGAGGGTGAAGATTGACATGTAGGGGAATTGATTGATGGCAGTTTCAAGGATGACCTTGATGTAAGTATCGGCGCGGTATTGACCTGTTTGCGCCGGAAACTGACTTGCGTAATAGCGATATAATTCCAACCATTCTCTGGCAGAAAAATTTGAACGTTGCTTGCTTTCAAAGTCGCGTACCAAGGCATCTACATCGCCTTGAAATACATCTTCTTCGTCTTCGTCGTCCCAGTCTGATGAAAAGAAACTCATTGAGTCAAAATTACAACGCCAATGCGGGCGGAGGCGCAGTTTTGAGGGGTTCTATTCCCCAACTTTTACACATACTTTTTGGTATGGCTTGGGGAGGTCTATTTTTATTGGGATTTATTGATTCGGGAATTGTAAACTTGCAGTTAGGAATCAGCGCAAGTTGATTTAATCATCAAAAACTCCTTGAAATCAACATGAATACACCCCTTTTTTACGGACTTGTAACGGGATTTGTGATGAGTGTTTCGCTTGGTGCCATCTTTTTTCTGCTTGTTCAAGCGGGTTTGGTAGGTGGTGTTAAGAAAGGTTTGCCCTTGGCTTTGGGTGTGATAACGGGTGATTTTTTGTACATTTTGTTGGCGTTGCATTTTTCAGAATACATCACGCAGCAATTAAATGAATACAGGGTTTGGATTTCTTTGGTGGGCTCGTTGGTCTTCTTTGGTTTGGCCATTCAACACTTTTTACATCATCAACGGTCAAAGAAAGATGGTGGCTTTGAACTGCGCATCAATCAAATGCAGGACAAGCAACTTTTTATCAAAGCATTGACCATCAATTTATTAAATCCCGTAAATATTGTCTGGTGGTTGGGTTTGTTCAGTTTGCCTCCAGGATCGGGTTTTGATTACAATGGTAAATGGGTGTTTGGTCTGGCCGCCTTATCCACCGTATTTCTGACGGAGCTGGGGGTTTCTTGGGGCGCTAGCAAAATCAAGCATTATCTAACCGACGAGCGAATTCGTCATTTAGACTTGGTCTTGGGATTGCTGTTTTCGGGCATGGGAATTTACTTGCTGACCTTCTTGAAGGATTTGGTGTAATTAACCTACCGCGATTTCGCTTTTATCTTGACAAAATTCTGTGAGTACGCCGCCGGTTGATTTGGGGTGCAGGAAAGCGATTTGTTTATTGTCGGCTCCGTCTTTGGACTCTACATGAATTAGTTTGAAGCCTTCATTTGATTTTTCTTCCAACGATGTTTTTATATCGTCTACTTCAAATGCGAGGTGGTGTAAGCCTTCTCCCCGTTTTTCGATGAAATTTGCAATCGTACTTTGGGGGTTTGATGCGGCTAGAAGCTCGATTTTTACATCGCCAACTTGAAAAAACGATGTGATGACGTGCTCACTTTCAACGGATTCGCGTTTGTAAGGTTTGCAGCCTAGAAGCTTGGTAAATAGCGCTTCCGCTGCATCTAAATCAGCTACTGCGATGCCAATATGTTCAAGTTTTTTCACACTCATATCACATACAAAGAACATTGTTTTGTGATAAACTAAAAATAAGAAAACAAACATTCTTCGAATGCGTTAATTTTGCAGTTTAGAAAGTATCTAAATAACTATTCATATCATGTTAAAATTGCCAATATACCTCGACAACAATGCAACCACACAGATGGATCCCCGTGTGTTTGAAGCCATGAAACCTTATTTTTTGGAAATTTACGGGAACGCCGCCAGCAAGAGTCATCCCTTTGGATGGGCTGCTGAGGAAGCCGTAGATTATGCCCGTGGTCAGGTTGCTTCTTTGATTGGAGCGAGCGAAAAGGAAATCATCTTCACCAGTGGAGCCACAGAGAGTAATAACTTGGCCATCAAGGGTGTTTTTGAAATGTACGCCAGCAAGGGCAATCATATCATTACGCTTTCAACAGAGCATAAGGCGGTTTTAGATGCTTGCAAGCATTTGGAAAAACTTGGCGCAGAGGTTACCTATTTGTCGGTTGGTTACGATGGAATGATCGATCCAGCTGTCATTGAGGCTGCCATCAAACCGAATACTATTTTGGTGACCGTTATGTACGGCAACAACGAGTTGGGTGTGGTGCAGAAGATTACTGAGATTGGTGCAATTTGCAAAAAGCATGGCGTTTTGTTTCATAGTGATGCAACCCAAGCGGTAGGCAAAATACCGGTTGATGTATTGGCTGATCACATTGATTTGATGAGTTTTACAGCGCACAAAATGTACGGTCCAAAAGGCGTTGGTGCTTTATATGTTCGTCGTAAAAATCCACGTGTAAAAGTGACCGCCCAAATGGATGGTGGTGGCCACGAAAGAGGTATGCGTAGTGGAACTTTGAACGTAACTGGCATCGTAGGATTTGGAAAAGCTTGCGAAATCGCGAAGACGGATATGGCTGAAGAAAGCACTCGTTTGAGTGGAATGAGGGATCGTTTGGAGCGCGAATTGTTGACGTTAGAAGAGAGTTATTTGAATGGTAACAAGGAATACAGACTTCCGCATACTACCAATATCAGTTTTAAATATGTAGAAGGTGAAGGTTTGATGATGGGCGTGAAGGACGTTGCGGTTTCTAGTGGATCTGCGTGTACATCGGCATCGTTGGAGCCTAGTTATGTATTGAAGAGTTTGGGTCTAGACGATGAATTGGCGCACAGTTCATTGCGTTTTGGTTTGGGTCGTTTCACTACCGAAGCCGAAATCGACTATACGATTAATTTGGTGAAGGAAGCGGTAACCAAATTGCGTGAGATGAGCCCATTGTGGGAGATGTTTAAGGAAGGCATTGATTTAAAATCTATTCAGTGGAGCGAACATTGATTGTTTGTTTAGAATCACACCAAATTGTAAATTTGTAAAAGAAAAAATATGGCATACTCAGATAAAGTAATCGATCATTACACCAACCCAAGAAACATTGGTACTTTGGATAAATCAAAAACCAACGTAGGTACAGGTTTGGTAGGTGCTCCAGAATGTGGAGACGTGATGCGTTTGCAAATTGAAGTCGATGAGACAACGGGTATCATTCAAGACGCTAAATTCAAGACGTTTGGCTGTGGTTCTGCCATCGCTTCTTCGTCGTTGGCTACCGAATGGTTAAAGGGTAAGTCGATCGACGATGCATTGAACATCGATAACATGGAAATTGTGGAAGAGTTGGCATTGCCACCGGTAAAAATTCACTGTTCTGTGTTGGCTGAGGATGCGATTCGTTCTGCGATCAATGATTATCGTGGAAAGAATGGATTGGAGCCAATTGAAAGTACAAAAGTTCACCACTAAACTAGAATATGATTGCCCAGGGAAATGAAATCAGCATTACGGACAAGGCCTTAACAAAGGCTTATGATTTGATGCGTGAGTCAAACATTTTGGGCGCGGATTATTTTTTGCGCGTTGGCGTAAAAGGTGGCGGTTGTTCTGGGCTTACTTATGAGTTGGATTTCGACAATGAGAGTAAGCCTGGCGACATGAAGTTTGGGGATGAACGGTTGACGATCGTTTGTGATATGAAGAGTTTCCTATACTTGTGTGGGACAGAATTAGACTTCACAGACGGATTGAACGGGAAGGGATTTAATTTTATCAATCCCAATGCTTCTCGTACTTGTGGTTGTGGCGAGAGTTTCTCCATCTAATGGAAACCATTTCAATTCATACACCTTATATCCAGCTAAATCAGGCACTTAAACTCTTGGGTTGGGTGGAAAGCGGAGCCATGGCAAATGAAACGATCTCAGAGGGATTGGTTGTAGTAGACGGCGTTCAAGAGTTTCGCAAACGCAACAAATTATACCCCGGTGCGGTGATTGAATTTGAAGGTCAGAAAGCAACGGTAGTTGCTGAATAATTTTTAATTAAACCACTACGTTTACTATTCTGCCTTTGACGAGGATGAATTTCTTGAGGGGTTTGCCTTCCATCCATTTGATTACCATTTCATGGTTCAGTACGGCTTGTTTGATTTCGTCTTCTGATGCGGTAAGTTCAAATTCCATTTGTGCCCGGGTTTTACCGTTGATGCTAATGGGGTAATTGAAAGAATTTTCAACCAGAAACGACGCATTGTATTGTGGCCAATTTGCAATGTGTATGCTCTCTTTGTTGCCCAACTGATGCCATAATTCTTCAGCAATGTGGGGTGCAAACGGAGCCAAAAGTATCAAGAGGGGTTCTAGAATCTCACGTTTTCTGCACTTTAACGTACCGAGTTCATTGGTTGCTACCATGAAAGCAGAAACTGAAGTGTTGAAACTCATGCTTTCGATGTCTTCTGTCACTTTCTTGATGGTTTTGTGCAGTATTTTTAATTCCTCATTCGATGCTTTTTCGGTAGATACCGCCCAGTTTTCGCCATCGTAAAATAGACGCCAGAATTTGCCGAAGAATCGACTTACTCCCTCAATTCCGTTGGTGTTCCAAGGCTTTGAATCGGTAAGTGGACCCAAAAACATTTCGTACATTCTAAGGGTATCGGCACCGTATTGCGCGCAGACATCGTCGGGGTTTACTACATTGCCCCAACGCTTGCTCATTTTCTGTCCGTCCTCTCCCATAATCATCCCCTGGTTCACCAATCTTTTGAAGGGTTCGTCCCAAGAAATGTAGCCGAGATCAAAGAGGAATTTTGTCCAGAAACGACTGTAGAGTAGGTGTCCCGTTGCATGTTCAGAACCACCCACATACAAATCAACTTGTTGCCAGTATTGGAGCGCCTCTTTTGATGCAAATACTTCCGAATTGTTTGGGTCGGTGTAACGAAGGAAATACCAACTACTACCTGCCCAACCCGGCATTGTATCTGTTTCGCGTTTGCCTTGAGCGGTGTTTACCCAATCAGAAACGGCCGACAGTGGACTTTCACCATTGCCAGAGGGTTTATAACTTTCAACTTGGGGTAATTCCACGGGAAGTTGATTTTCGAGCTGCGGAATCCCCTGGCTATCGTAAGTAATTGGGAAGGGTTCTCCCCAATAGCGCTGTCGTCCAAAACCAGCCTCGCGAAGTTTGTAATTCACTTTGGCCTGACCCCAACCGGCTTTTTCTACTTTGGTGATAGCGGCTTGAATGGCTTCTTTCACTGTTAATCCGTCTAAAAATCCCGAGTTAAAGCAGATACCGTCTTTTGCGCTGAAAGATTCGGTGAGGGGCAATTCAAGTTCAGTATTCGCGGGTTTTATAACGGGTATGATGGACAGGTTAAAGGCTTTTGCGAAAGCAAAATCTCTATCGTCGTGTGCGGGAACGGCCATGATAACGCCGGTGCCATAATTTGCCAAAACGTAATCGCTCACCCAAATTGGGATAGGCTCACCGGTAAATGGATTGATGGCTTCCAAACCTGTGAATACGCCTGTTTTTGTGGTATCGGCCATACGATCAATTTCACTGCGATTTTTTGCTTTGTTGGCATATTCTTGAACTGCGGGCCACAGTGCATCGCTGCAATATTCTTTTAGGTTTTCCAGTTCTGGGGCTACCACCATAAAGGTTGCACCAAAGATGGTGTCGGGGCGAGTGGTAAATACTTTGAGTGTTTTGAGGGTGCCACGAACAACGAAATCAATTTCTGCACCTTGACTTCTGCCGATCCAGTTTTTTTGAATTTCTTTGATGGCATCGCTCCATTGAATACGTTCGAGCCCTTCTATAAGTCGATCTGCATAGGCAGTAATCCGCAAGCTCCACTGCTTCATTTTTTTTCGAATCACGGGGTAGCCACCGCGTTCACTGAGACCATTGATTACCTCTTCATTTGCTAGAACGGTTCCCATCGCTTCGCACCAATTCACTGTGGTTTCGTCGATGAAAGCCAATCGAAATTGATTCAGGATATTGTGTTTCTGCACGGGCGAAAATCCTTGCCAATCTTGGGCGGAGAATTCTGTTATTTTGCCACCGTGTGCGTTGTGGTCTGCGGATCCGTTGGCGGAAAAATGTGCTTCGAGCGTAGAAAGGGGTTCTGCTTTTTGTGCAGATTTATTGTACCAATGATTAAAGAAAAGTGCAAAAATCCTCTGTGTGAATTGGTAATAATTTGGGTCGCATGTTTTTACTTGCCGATCCCAATCGTATGAAAAGCCCATGATATTGAGCTGTTCACGAAATCGTTTAATATTTTGTTCAGTTGTTACCGATGGATGCTGGCCAGTTTGGATGGCGTATTGTTCGGCTGGCAAACCAAATGCGTCGTAGCCCATGGGATGCAACACATTAAAACCGTTTAATCTTTTGTATCTGGAAACGATATCACTGGCGATGTAACCGAGGGGGTGACCCACGTGCAACCCACTTCCTGAAGGGTAAGGAAACATGTCGAGCGCATAGTATTTAGGCTTGCTGGGATCAATTTGTACGGAGTACAATTTACTGTTTTCCCATGCGGCTTGCCATTTTTTTTCGATTTCTGTGAAGGAGTATTGAGCTGACATAAAGGTTGCGGGTGCGAAAATACAATAGATGGAGGTTTTTTAACGACCTTTGCGGTTCATGGCCGATAGCAATTTTATTGATTACGTGAAGATTTGCTGCCGAAGTGGTAGTGGCGGACCTGGAAGCAGGCATTACAATCGTACCAAAATGAATCCTCGAGGGGGTCCTGATGGGGGCGATGGAGGAAAGGGTGGTGACATTATTCTTCAGGGAAATTCCCAGTTGTGGACATTGATTCACTTGAAGTACAGGAAGCACGTGATGGCCACTGATGGTGTTGCGGGTAGTGAGAATCGCAGTTCCGGTGCCTATGGAGAATCGGTGATCTTGGAAGTTCCTTTGGGCACAGTAGCCAAGGATGCAGAAACTGGAGAGGTTTTGTTTGAAATCACGGAAGACGGTGAAAAAAAGGTGTTGGTTCCGGGTGGTAGAGGTGGTTTGGGCAACTGGCATTTTGCCAATAGTGTAAACCAGTCACCTCAATATGCGCAGCCGGGAGAGACGGGCATCGAGCAATGGATTGTATTGGAGCTGAAGGTTTTGGCTGATGTAGGATTGGTTGGATTTCCGAATGCTGGAAAGAGTACATTTTTAAGTGTTATTTCTGCGGCGAAGCCGGAAATTGCTGATTATGCGTTTACTACATTGGTGCCTAATTTGGGTGTAGTAAATTATCGCGATTATCGAAGTTTCATCGTGGCTGATATTCCCGGAATCATCGAAGGGGCGAGTGAGGGAAAAGGATTGGGCCATCGTTTTTTGCGTCACATTGAACGAAATGCGGCGTTGTTATTTTTGATACCTGCCGACAGTGCCGACCACAAAAAGGAGTTTTTAACGTTGTTGAGCGAATTGGAAAAATTCAATCCCGAGCTGCTTGTTAAACAGCGCATTGTGGCCATAAGTAAGGCGGATATGTTGGACGATGAATTGAAGGACGAAATCAGAAAACAGGTGAAAGGAATGGAGGTAATGTTTTTTAGTTCTGTAACCGAACAGGGCGTTGGAGAATTGATTGATGTTTTATGGGCAACTGTATCTGCGGATGTTTAAGAATTTTGATAAGGAGTTTGTATTTTTGAAGATTATAGAAATAAAATAGATTATGAAAAGAATTGTTGGATTGTTTGTTGGGGGTTGTTTGATTCTGAGTTCAGTATCGGCCCAGAATGAAAAGATGACACAAGATAAACTTGGTGATGTTAACTTGTCGGTTCAATTGCCAAAGCCGTTCGTTTTCAGTATCAACCAAGACAAGGTATATGCTGATGAATTTGAACGTCAGTTCCTTAAGAATATCAATTTAAAAGAGGATCCTATTTCGGCGAAAGACATTCGCAGTTATTTGGATTTGTATATCAAATTCAAGTTGAAGGTTCAGGATGCCAAAGATGCAGGGTTGGACACGGCTACGGCTTATGTTCAGGAGTTGCAAATGTATAGGGATCAGCTGGCTAGAAATTATTTGTATGATCGTGCTGTAACGGAGTCATTGATAAAGGAGGCTTATGACCGTTTGAAGTATGAGGTTCGAGTATCTCACATTTTGGTTTTGGTATCAGCGGATGCTTCAGAGGCGGATAAGAAGAAGGCGTTGGACAAAATTGAGGAGATGCATCGTAAATTGATGCGCAATCCTACGGCTGAAAATTTTGGCGATATGGCCCGCAACGAATCAGAGGATGCGGGAACCAAAAGCGGTGGAGGAGATTTGGGATATATGACAGCTTTACAGGTGGTGTATGAATTTGAAAATCAAGCGTATAATACAGCGGTGGGTGGAATTTCTCCCGTGTTCAAAACAGAATTTGGGTATCATATTTTGTTGGTTACGGACAAAAGGGCGAATCGTGGCGACATTAAAGTGAATCATATTTTGGTGCGTGTGTTGAACAAAGATGAAAACAGCGATACCGAAGCGAGAAAGAAGATTGATGAAATAGCGGCGAATATGGCAGCGGGCAAGGAAACCTTTGAGAACATGGCAAAAACCTACAGCGAGGATTATAACAGTCGTTATAATGGCGGTGCAATGGATTACATCAACACAGCACAATTCGTGGGTGACATCGACAGACAATATTGGGCAGATCAGGCGTTTACATTGAAGAAGGACGGCGATATTACTGCACCATTCAGAACCAACTATGGCTGGCATTTGCTTCAGCGAGTGAATGTTCGTCCTTTGAAATCATTTGATGACAAGGAGATGCATTCTATGTTGAAGATGGAGGTACAGAAAAATCAGCGCTCTCAAACATCGGTGGATTCTTTGGTTGTTAAGATCAAAAATGAAAATGGATTTACAATGAATCAGAAGGCTGTGTCTGCGTTGCTCGGTTATTTGGATAGCAACTTTATGAAGGGCAAATTTGATGAGTTGTCGATTCCTGAGATGCATGTTGTAGTTTCTGGTCCTGCAAAAAAGCCAGTGAAAACAGAATACAATTTGCGTAAAATGGAAGTATTTCATTTGGCTGACCAGTCTTACTCAGTGGGTGATTTGTGCACTCAACTAACCTACAATAGCAAGGCTATTCAAGGAACCAAAAAAGAAGGATTAGACCGTTTGATAAATGCTTGGATCGACAAAACTTGTGTTGAATATCAAGATGAACATTTGGAAGAGAAGTCGGTTGAATTCCGCGATATTTATCAAGAGTACAAAGAAGGCATTTTGATGTTTAACCGAATGCAGCAATTGGTTTGGGATAAAGCCAACAATGATTCAGCAGGTTTGGCAACGTTTTTTGCAGCCCATCAAGGTGAGTATAATTGGGGTGATCGATTTGATGTAGAAGTATTCTTCTGCAACGATGCTAAGATGATGAAAACGGTGTCAAAAGAAGTGAAGAAAGGTATTTCGGTGGATAGTATTCGTCGTGAACACACCAAGAGAAACGTGTTGGATTATGCCTATAAAGCGGGCAAATACGAAATGGGTGATACGTTTTTATTCGTTCCATCTCGTGTGCTAAACATGTTGTTTGATGATGCCAAATCGGCTAAGCCAAAGTATCGCAAAGCGGGCATTTATAGCATCGGACCTGTGGGTGATGATTTTGTAGTTGTTAAGGTCAATGCTTTTTTGCCTGCTGGACCCAAGACTTTGGATGAAACACGC
Source organism: Flavobacteriales bacterium (assembly GCA_947472115.1). GTDB lineage: Bacteria > Bacteroidota > Bacteroidia > NS11-12g > UBA955 > UBA955. The sequence continues at coordinate 17,789 of CANIZU010000009.1, forward strand.
GGACCGGTTGCATCTAAATATCAAGAGCAGTTGGAGCGTGAATGGATAGAGACCTTAAGAATGAAATACCCGGTTACTGTGAATGAATCAGTAATTCAGACGATTGAGGCCAAACTGGTGAATCAGAAATAAATACAGATTTACTGTGAACCATTTGAAAGAGTATTTTTTTGGGCTGTGTTGTTTGTGTTCGTTGAATGCCATGGCACAACTGACGGCGTCTGGTCCAATGCTGCCTCCTAAATATGTAGATGGTGTATTGGTAGTGGTGGGCAATAAGGTAATTTTGCGGAGTGAGTTGGAGGAGAACAAAAAACAGATGGAATTGGATGGTCGCTTTTTGGATCCACAAACCATTGAATGTACTACACTCGAACAGTTGATTGTAAATAAGTTGATGTTGCATCAGGCCGAATTAGACAGTTTGCCTGTATCTGAAGAGGAACTTGAATTTACTATCGAAAATAGGTTGCGTTACTTCAAGTCTAGGATCGGAAGTACAGATCAATTGGAAAAATATTTGGGGAAACCAATTCCAACATGGAAGGAAGAGATTCGTCCGATGATGAGAGAGGAATTGCTGATTCAGGCAATGAGAAATAGTATTTTGAGGAATGTAAAAATTTCTCCCCAAGAGGTTAAGGCTTTTTATGATTCAATTCCAATGGATAGTTTGCCAATAATCCCAACGGAAGTGGAAGTTGCGCAATTGTTGGTAATACCTTCTGTGAGTCTCGAATCTAAAGAATTTGCGAGGGAACAACTAGAAGCCGTTAGAAAGAGAATATTGCGCGGGGAGAGTTTTGAAAAATTGGCTCGTGCTTATAGTATGGATCCAGGTTCGAAAGCCCAAGGTGGTTTGCTTCCGGAGTTTGGTAGAGGAGAAATGATGCCTGAATTTGAGCGGATGGCATTCAAACTGAAGCCAGATACTCTCAGTCCAATATTTGAAACCGATTTTGGATACCATATTCTTAAAGTGTCTAAACGTCGCGGAGAAAAAGTTGTGGCTTCACATATTTTGATTAGAGCAGAAAATACAACCGAGGATATTTCTAAGGCCTTATATAGAATTGATTCTGCTTATAATTTATTGATAGAAAATAAAATGCTGTGGTGCGATGCTGTAAAGAAGTATGCTACCGCTGGTGATAAATTCATGGCCTATGATAAAGGGTCATGCGGGTTTTACCAAGATATGCGGACGGGAATGCAGAAAATGCAATTTGAGTCTTTGCCTCCGGATGTGAGAAAGATAGCAGAAAAAATGAAACCCGGAGAAGTATCATCCCCCGCACTAATAAACACTGAGGATGGAAGACCTGTTTACAGACTCATTTATGTGAGTGAGATTACGCCTCCCCACACTGCCAATTTGGTGCAAGATTATAGTAAAATCCAAATGCAGGCCGACAATAAGAAAAGGTATGAGACGCTTCAAAAATGGGTGATTGCGCATCGAAAAGTGAACTATATACGCTTTAAGGGAAAATCATTGGAATGTGAAAATTTGAAATCTTGGGAAAATGAATGATATCGTTGCAACCCCGAAGGATTTTTCTGCCAAAGTATTGGCCTTGCGTGCCGAAATCGGTAAAGTAGTTGTAGGTCAGCATGAAGTAATAGATGCCCTAATCAATGCCGTATTTTGTCATGGCCACGTGTTAATGGTTGGCGTCCCTGGTTTGGCCAAAACCTTGTTGGTTAAAACACTTTCAGAAACCATGGATTTGTCGTTCAATCGGATTCAGTTTACCCCCGATTTGATGCCATCCGACATTGTAGGAAGTGAGATTTTGGACGATGCAAGACAGTTTCATTTTGTAAAGGGTCCAATTTTTTCCAATATCATTTTGGCCGATGAGATCAATCGTACACCCCCAAAAACGCAGGCTGCTTTGTTAGAGGCGATGCAGGAGCGACAGGTAACTGCGGGCGGACAAAGATATCAGTTGGAGGAGCCATTCTTTGTTTTGGCAACCCAGAACCCCATCGAACAAGAAGGTACTTACCCCTTGCCAGAAGCGCAGTTGGATCGTTTTATGTTCCAAGTGATTTTGGACTATCCTGGGTTTGAGGAAGAAGTCAATATTTTAAAACAAACCACGGGTAGTGCGCAGGGAAAAGCGAAGTCGGTGATTTCTGCCCAGCAAATCAAGGAATTTCAGGCTTTGGTTAGAGCGGTTCCCGTTACGGACCATGTTTTTGAACAGGTGGTTACGATGGTTCAGCAAACTCGACCTGGACAATCGGGATCACATGCAATGGCAAATCAATATTTGTCGTATGGTGCCGGACCAAGAGCAGGTCAAAATTTGATTTTGGCTGGTAAATGTCACGCTTTGATGCATGGTAAATTCAGTGTGGATCGCGAGGATATCGTGGCAGTTTCTAAGTGGGTGTTAAGGCATCGTATCGTCAGAAACTTCAAGGCAGAGGCCGAAGGCGTATCGTCAGATCAGATTATCGCTGCGATTTGTAATTGATTTTTGGGTTTTACAGTTCCCCAGCTTGAAATCTGAGGGAATATAAATCCAAGTTTGGTTATACTAATCTTATTTAGATTTTTCGCGACATCCCAAAACGGAGCAAATGGGGCATTTTTCAACGATATGACCTCTTGCCGGGCAGTATTCTCGACCCATGAAAATGATTTGAAGGTGTGCTTTATTCCAAAGTCCTTCTGGTATTTGTCGTTTTAGGTCCTTTTCTGTTTGCTCCACATTTTTGGCAGGGCTTAAACGCCATCGATAAGCCAATCTGTGAATGTGGGTGTCGACAGGGAAAGCAGGGACTCCAAACGCTTGCGACATCACCACAGAGGCCGTTTTATGTCCAACCGAAGGCATTGCCTCCAAAGCTTCAAACGACTGCGGCACGAGCCCTCCGTGTTCTTCCATGATCATTTTGGAGAGTCCATAGATGCCTTTGCTTTTCATTGGCGATAAACCACAGGGCCGAATAATGTTTTGGATTTCTCCCACCGAGAGTTTGAGCATATCGGTTGGATTGTTGGCCTTGGCAAAAAGGAGCGGTGTAATTTGGTTTACGCGTTCGTCGGTGCATTGGGCGCTGAGGAGGACAGAAATTAAAAGCGTATAGGGGTCGCTATGATTGAGCGGAATGGGCGTTTCCGGGTATAACTCTTCCAATGTGGAGAGGATAAATTGAACGCGTTCCGACTTATTCATTTTGATTGCTTTGGCTAATTAGAAGAATTGTGTGTATTGGTTTATTTAGAAGAATTGATTGTATTCGGCCTCGTTTTGGAACGGGGTATTTGCGAATGCTGTTGCGAAAGTTTGCGGTGCAATTGGCTGATTTACAGATGCTTGAGATTCGTATGGGAATTTTTCGATTCCTTGCTCATCGGTGAGAGTATATTCCGTGATAATGCCTTTGGTTACTACCATATTGAGGTGGTATTTGGAATCTTGTACCGTGATTACTCTTTGATGTTGGTAGGAAGGTGAGTATCCAAAGATCCATTCCGGTGATGTAAATTTCTCCGTTTTTAATTGGTTGATTTGATGGTCTTCGTTGGGCTGGATTGAGGAGATCCTTGAATGTGTAATGGTTGAGAGTTTTTGTGCCAATGTGGCTATGGTTTGGTCGATTTGTTGTAGCTCCGCAAAATGATCGCCGAGGTTGGTAACGGAAGATTTATTGCTTTTTACGGCTTTGTCTTGGTATTGCCCTTCGGAGTGAAGTGCCTTGCCGAGGTTATGGATATTGGCATTTATCAGCAGGGTGCCGTGGTGTAAAACGCGTTTTTTTTGTTGGAAGATGTGTTGCGCGTTGCCAGAGAATTTCACGCCGTTAAATAGTAGATCGTCGCGCTCCGAATAGGATGTTTCGATGCCCATTTCTAGCAGGGCTTGGCGGATGGGTTCCAAGAACCGTTTATAGTTTACCGCTTTATCAAGTGTTGTACCGAGGTCTTGAATGAATGAAAAATTGAGGTTGCCAAGGTCGTGGTAGACGGTGCCCCCGCCGCTAACGCGGCGGGCAGGTGCAATATTTAGCTGCCGGCAGGCAGCATAATTGATCTCTGCGCATATATTTTGATGTTTACCACACACAACCGCACTTTCACTGCGCCATAACATGATCACATTGTCGTCCGTGTGATGCAAAAAATGGGACTCAGCCGCTAAGTTGTAATAAACGTCGGTTGATTCTGAAACAATGAGGCGCATAGGAATGACAAAAGTCGGTTTAATTGCCTTAGCCCAATGGTTCCGAAGCTGACTTAGATCGACGAAGTTCAAAATTCTGCCCCAAATATACCTTCCTTACCATCTCATCGTTCGCCAATTCCTGGGCTGTTCCGTGTTTTAACAACTTACCTTCAAACAACAAATACGCCCGGTCCGTAATGCTCAACGTTTCCTGTACGTTGTGGTCGGTGATCAGTATTCCAATATTCTTTTGCTTCAGTTTTGCTACAATTTGCTGTATGTCCTCCACCGCTATCGGGTCGACCCCGGCAAAAGGCTCATCAAGAAGGATAAATTTTGGGTCGGTTGCGAGGGCTCTGGCGATTTCGGTACGACGTCTTTCGCCGCCTGAAAGCACTTTTCCCAAGTTTTTTCTCACTTTTCCCAAGCCAAATTCGCTGATCAGGGATTCCAATTTTTCCTCTTGCTCTTTTTTGGAGAGTTTGGTCATTTCGAGGATGGCTTGGATGTTTTCTTCCACGCTCAACTCTCTAAAAACCGAGGCTTCTTGGGGCAGGTATCCGATTCCATGTTGAGCGCGTTTGAACATGGGCCAGCTGCTGATTTCGGTGTCTTCAAGGAAGACTTGACCTTCATCGGGGCGAACTAGGCCGACGAACATATAGAAGGATGTGGTTTTTCCGGCGCCATTGGGGCCTAGTAATCCTACAATTTCTCCTTGGTTAACTTCAACGCTAACATCGTTCACCACGCGTTTTGCGCCGTATTGTTTTACCAAATTCTGTGAACGGAGTTTCATTGTAGCAAATATAGGGCAAAAAATAAAGGGCTTCCGCGCAGCGGAAGCCCTTTATTATCGCTAAAATTATCACTACATTTGTAGCGGCGGTACGGCCAGCTCCCCATTCACTTCCCCAGGGCCGGAAGGCAGCAAGGACAGTGGGTTGTAGCGGCGCGATACCGCCTTTTTTTATTGTAAGGGGTTGATGGTCAACCCCATCCCAACAAATTTTATTGTTTAATTATCGCCGAATTAATAGTTTGGCTTCTTGTCGCCACGGCCAGTTCCACCCCAACGTGTGTTGTTGCGATTGCCGTTGCCACCTGATCCACCTTCGTTTGCACCGCGGTATCCGCCGCCTGAAGGACGTTCTGCAGATGAAGCGCTTCTTTCACGAGGAGCACCACCGCCAAAACTTGGACGATCGCCACCTGCAGTTGCACCTACGCGAGGGGTTCTATCACCACCACCGTAACTGCTTCCGCCACCACCATAGCTACTTCCGCCGCTGCGAGATCCACCACCGCCGCCACTAGACGATCCACCACGGTATCCGCCGCCCGAACTGCTTCCGCCAGATCCGCCGCGATATCCACCGCCACCAGATCCACCAGAACCACCACGATATCCGCCGCCACCGCCGCGATTTCCGCCACCATAGCCTTTGTGGTAACTTCCGCCACCACCGCCACCACCGCCACTACGACGTTGAGGCAATTCAATACGGTAATCATGTTCCATTTCGGTCATGCACTCTTTACCATGAATCCTGAAAATTTGCTCTAACAAATTGGCTTCAGAACGCTCACAGAAAGAAATGGCAATACCTTCGGCACCGGCACGACCTGTACGGCCAATACGGTGAGTGTGGGTATCGGCATCCATAGCGATATCGAAATTCAATACATAATTTAATTCTTTTACGTCTACACCGCGAGCAGCAACATCAGTTGCGATCAACAATTTGGCACGTCCACGTTTGAACATATC
>CANIZU010000010.1 GCA_947472115.1 Flavobacteriales bacterium
CTTTAGTGGTTGGATCACCGATAACCTTGGCCGTAGATGGGCGATGATCGGTGGATGCTTATTTTGCATCATCGCGGGTTGTTTCTACCCGATGGTGACCACAGCCATGGGATTCTTGATCGTTCGCGCAATTCATGGATTCTCCACAGGGTTCACCCCCACCGGATTTACCGCCTTCACCGCCGACGTCGTCGCCGAATCCCACCGCGGTCGCGCCATGGGCTGGCAAGGGATGTTCAACAACCTCGGAACCACCATTGGCTATGCCTTGGGCGCAATCATCGCCTTACATTTTGGGGTAGATATTCTCTATTACACCAGTGCAGCCCTGGCTTCTTTGGCATGGCTACTGTTCATGAGTTTACCCGAAACGCGGACAAAATCAAACCGAAAAGAATTCGTCTTTAACATCCGAAACCTGTTCTATTTTCCCGCGTGGCGTCCCAGTTTTATTATGTTCTTGGTTTGCATTTCACTGGGATCCATACTCACCGTAATGTCCGATTTTACCCTGGAAATGGGCTACACAAACAAAGGATTATTTTTAAGTATTTATATCGGCGTTTCGTTGTTGTTTCGACTGATAAGCGGTCGTGTGAGCGATGCCTTAGGTCGCGCATGGAGCACCGCCATCGGAACCGCAGCGCAAGTATTGTCGATGTCGATCTTGGTTTATATGTCAATCCGCCTCCAACATCAGCACCAAACCCACTGCTCAACTTGCGAATTACCCGGATTATTCTGGTTTGCAAGTTCCGCTATCCTTTATGGAATCGGACAAGGATTTAACGCACCGAGTTTGTTTGCCTGGGCAAGCGACACCGCAGACAACCACCACAGAGGACGTGCCCTAGCGATGTTATTTATGTTTTTAGAATTGGGAATTATCGTCGGCGGCCTTACCGCAAACTATTTTATTCAAGGAATGAGCTGGAACTATGTCGGAATATTTGGACTCAGCGGTTCCGCCTTTTTTATCGCACTAGGATTCAGTTTATACTGTCTGCGATACAAGCACCAGAGGTAATTACTTCCACTTGAAATTCTTCAATACGTACAAGGTACGTTTGCGCCACACGGGGTGAGAATTGTACTTACCATAAAGATATTTAACCATCTCTTGGCTGTTTCTAACTGGACGGTGATTCTTTTTAATAAAGCCTCTTTCCATTCCATCCAAGTACATTCCGAAATCAACCATGCAATCATACCAGCTGGCGTAACGGGCGTATTTGTTTTTGGTAGCACCCAACGACAAGGTTTTACGAACGCGGGGTTGACGCATACCAGTGAGGTTATAATCGCGACGAGCATAGATAGAATTATCGCCATCATTGCCGCTTTCTACAATTTTTACTGCGATAAACAACTTAGCCCACCTGCCGATTGCCTTTTTGGCAACAGAATACATAGGTTGTGCGTTGGGGATGCGCTTTAAAGAAAGTTCTAATGAATCAAAGTACAAAGAATCGTTTACGGTAACTACCGCGGTGTCTGATGCTTTCACTTCAGCCACGGGAATTATTTTGTCGGTTCCAAAAGCCGTTTTTCCTATCGCCGCAACGGTAAGGAAAAGCAATACGAATGTTGGAATGACTAATTTGTTTTTAAACATACCGGCCAGTATGCAAACGGCGTGCCAAAAAATTAAAATATTGATTTACAATAATTTACAATTAAATCCAACTCACAGAATTTCCTAAATCGTCGGCTATTTCCTTCTTTTTGAGGTTAATCGCTTTGATATATTCAAGTACTTCTATCATTTCTTCCGCAGAGATTTCAGGATTTTCCAACATCGCTAGGGCCACATTTAGACTTTTATCAAACTTTTTGCGTTTGAGATGCAGAATCACGTTTTTCACTTGCTCCTTCACGGTTGATTCGGGTTGAGACACATCAATATAATTGTTTTCAAATGCCTTACTCAGTGTATGTCCACCCGCCAATATCCCCGCAGCCCAGGCGGCAATATCATTATCCATGTGATTGATGAAATGCTCTTTTTCGGGCCATGCCTCTAGTTGTGCAGCATCTGCTATCAATCGAATCGCGAGTTCATCTTCAAAAGGCAAATCAGGATCGTTCAAAACCTTTTCCACCAAATAGGCAAACACCGTTTTTTCTGCATCCATGGCTTCATTGCCGTGCAAAAGCAACAATCGGAAGACCGCCATTTCTTGATAATGGTCTGTGTGCGCCGGCTTCGCCGGCGCTGCCATATCCACCCCCATCTCATGGGTGATAGAAGCAATCTGACTTACAAATGCCTGTTCCTCCTTTGCCTTGTTCTGTCGGAGCAGCTTCCCTAACTCCTGAACCAACACCGACTCCTCCATTTCGCATATCTGCGATAAGTCTCGGGTTAAGGCGGAGCGCTTCAGCCCATCGGCTATCAACGAAACACTTTTTAATATCTCACGTATCGCATCCGATTTCTTCAGCGGATCGTGCTTGCACTCATCAATTAATAACTTGGCCTTAAAGTGGATGAACGTCTCCTCGTTTTCATTCAAATAAGCCTGAAAATCGTCCCCGCCCATCTTCTGACAAAACGAATCGGGATCCTGACCCTCCGGCAACGAAACTACACGAACATTCAGCCCATCTTGAAGCAATAAGTCTATCCCTCGCAACGATGCCTTAATCCCCGCCGCATCGCCATCGTAAACCACCGTTACATTATCAGTAAAACGCTTCAATAACTTGATCTGTCCCGGGGTTAACGCTGTACCAGAACTCGCAACCACATTCTCAATGCCAGCCTGACTCAAAGTAATCACATCGGTATACCCTTCGGTCATATAGACCTTATCGGCCTTTTTAATCGAATTCTTAGCCTGAAACAAGCCAAAAAGAACATCGCTCTTTTTATAGAGGTCGGTTTCGGGAGAGTTGACGTATTTCGGTGATGGGTCGGTGCTACTCATCTTCCGTCCAGCAAAAGCAATCACCTTTCCTGTAACCGAATAAATAGAGAACATCACTCGATGCCTAAACAAATCGTAATGCGTTCCGTTATCGCGCAGTTTCAAAAGCCCAGCCGAAACCATAACCTCGGCATTAAACCCTTTGACCTTGGAATGACCGGCCAAAGCCTCCCACGACTCAGGACTATAGCCAAGCCCCCATTTTTTTATCGTATCAATTGTGAAACCACGTTCCTTGAAATACGGCAAACCAATCGACTTACCCTCTTCCCCATCAAACAGTTGAGTCACGAAAAAACCTTGGGCAAAATCTACCGCGGCCTGAATGGATTCTCGCTGACGTTGGGCTTCTTGATGCGCATCCTGATTCTCAACATGCGTTTCCTCCAACTCTACTCCAAATCGCTTCGCGAGGCTTTTTGCCGCCTCCACAAAATTCAAATTATCAATATCCATCATAAACTGGATGGCATTGCCGCCTTTCTGACAGCCAAAGCACTTGTAAATACCTATGGAAGGAGAAACAACAAAGCTTGGGGTCTTCTCATCGTGGAACGGACAACAGCCCTTATATCGGGGGCCAGAGCGTTTAAGCGACACAAAATCACCCACTACATCCTCGATGTTAACCACATTTAGCAGTTGTTCGATTGAGTTTTGAGTAATCATGTGAATTGAATATTAGAGAAACGATTAGATTTGCAAAGTACTTCATCTGATACAACAATTCCAATCATGGACGTAAAGAAACATATCCAAGACCGCGCAGCCTCTATTTTGCCGGCGTTGGTCGACATTCGCCGACATATCCACCAAAATCCGGAGCTATCGTTTCAAGAACACGAAACCGCCGCTTTGGTAGAAAAAGAATTGCATGCATTGGGCCTAAAAACCCAAAGATTGGCAAATACAGGGGTGGTTGCGATCATCGAAGGAAAAAATCCATCGAAAAAAGTTGTCGGACTCAGGGCAGATATGGATGCGCTTCCTATTGTTGAAGTGAATGACGGCAGAGTCTATCGCAGCAAAAAGGAAGGTGTGATGCACGCTTGTGGTCACGATGTCCATACAACCAGTTTGTTGGGTGCCGCAAGAATTTTAACAGAACTGAAAGACGAATTTGAAGGTTCGATAAAACTCGTTTTTCAACCGGGCGAGGAAAGACTTCCCGGCGGCGCATCGCTTATGATTGCTGAGGGCGTACTTCAGAATCCAAAAGTGGATGTCATGATAGGTCAGCACGTGATGCCCGGCATCGAAACAGGTAAAACTGGATTTCGCCCCGGATTGTACATGGCGAGTACCGATGAGATTTATGTAAAAGTAACGGGCAAAGGCGGACATGGTGCGATGCCACACTTTAACATAGACCCCGTGCTAATCAGCGCGCATTTAATCGTTGCATTACAACAAATCGTTTCGCGCGCCGCAAACCCTGCCATCCCATCCGTTTTGAGTTTCGGCAAAGTCATTGCCCAAGGTGCAACCAATGTAATTCCCAACGAAGTCATTATAGAAGGTACTTTTAGAACCCTCGACGAAAACTGGCGAGCGGAAGCCCATCAAAAAATGCTCACCCTAGCAAAAGGATTGGTAGAGGGTATGGGTGGAACGGTTGATTTTGATATAAAACGCGGATACCCGTTTTTGAAGAATAACGAAGACCTTACAGAGCGACTTCAATCAGAGGCAAAGTCATTTTTGGGGGAACAGAATGTGGAACCACTGGGAATTTGGATGGCCGCCGAAGATTTTTCATACTTTACCCAAGAAGTTCCGAGCTGTTTTTATCGATTAGGAACGCGGAACGAAGCCAAGAAAACGACATTTAGCGTACATCATCCCAGTTTTGATGTCGATGAAGATGCCCTGGAACAAGGTTGCGGATTACTCGCTTATCTAGCGATCTCTGAACTGCAGAGATAAGGGAAATATTTACGCGGATTAATTATGCTCCGATGGTGAATCGCAAGCTATCTACGGCGGCATCCCAAATAGAGGCAGCACTCTCTTCATCTCCCGAATTCACAAACTCGGTAATGATTAAATCGATGTCTAATGTTATGGCATCCTGCTGAATTCTGAACTCTAAAAACTCATCAGAATCCAAAGCATCCACAATTTTAAAGCGAACATATTTACTTGTCACCGCTTTCACCAATACAGCATCCATTTCGGTGCCATCATCCCATTTGAATTTGTAATTTTCGCCATTTTTTACGCCAACATGATCGGCGAACCAATTCTGCAAACCGGAAGGATTAGAAATGTATTGATATAAAATATTAGGGGAAGAACGCAGAGCGTATTCTAGTTCCAATTTGGTTCGTGAGGTTGAAGTTGAGGCCATAATTACTGTTTTTAACAAAGGGTAATGTCGCAAAAAAAACAATTTAGTGTTAAATTCAAAATGTTTCAGCATGATGAAGTAATTATCTTTGCGTCAACCATGGCCCAAAGCAGATTTTTCCTCACCGCATTCTTACTCTTGCTTTCAGGTTGGGTGGCGGTAGGCTTGGGCTTAAACGATTCTGCATCCAATTGGATTCATCATTTTTCCAACCATACCATAGATAATTTTTTTATCCACTTTTCTTGGTTAGCAGAGTGGCTGTTGATCATTTTGGCAATTTTGACTGTTTTTTACATTAATTACAAACGCGGCCTTGTGATGGGAATTGGCCTTGGTATTCAGTCGATTTTTGTTGCGATAATCAAGAATTACTTTAACGCACCACGCCCCATTGAAGCCAAATTTTTCACCCTCAGACATATCGAAAACCTCGAAATTCACCATTGGCAATCTTTTCCTAGCGGACATACCGCGGTGGCGTTTTTCTGCATGGGTTTGATGGCTACATCCATCCCTAGACTACAAAAATCTATCGTTTGGGGTGTTGCGTGCGCAATCTTCGCCGCAGGTATTGGCTATTCAAGGATCTATCTCGGCCAGCATTTTCTGTTTGATGTTTGCACCGGCGGTACCATCGCTTTGCTGTTTCTCCAAGTGAGTATTTATGTTTCTAAAAGGCTAGATTATGGTGTCTAAAATCCATGTTCATCTGTTGATCACAGCCTTGGCGGCAATCCTATTTTTGCCGGGATTGGGTCTCATTCATTTATTCGATTGGGATGAACTCAACTTCGCCGAATCAGCCCGTGAAATGGTTGTCAGCCGCAACTATAACTACGTACAAATCGCCTTTGAACCCTTCTGGGAAAAACCACCCCTATTTATTTGGATTCAAGCGTTTTTTGTCAACCTGTTCGGCGACCACACCTGGGTATATAGATTACCAAACGCCATCGCTGGAATCATTACAGCCAATATCGCCTATCATATCGGTAGTTATTTAGGCCGACGTACGTTGGGCGTTTTTTGGGCGATCACTGTCACCCTGACCTTTGCACCCTTAATCTATTATAAATCAGGCATCATCGACCCTGTATTTAATTTGTTGATTTTGCTTTCCATTTGGCATTGGTATAGGATAACGCGATGCGATGTCGAAGGCCACAGACCCCACGGACACTATTTATTATCCGGCACATTCATTGGCTTGGCTATTTTAGCAAAAGGTCAAACCGCCCTCATGATTATGGGTGGAGTCGCATTTACCATGACCGCCTTTCGAGGTAGATGGCAAGACATATTCTCCCCTCGACTTTTCATTTTAATTGGAGCAGTAATCATGGTCGTTGGAGCATGGATATATCCCTTGTATCAAAAACTAGGTCCCGCATTCATCGATTCCTTTGTTTCATACCAAATCGAACTGGTCAAAGGACAAATCGCTTGGCACAATCAGCCTTGGTTTTATCACGCAATCGTTTTGTTGATCCTCTGCTTCCCCGCAATTGCATTGGCAATTCCCTATCTGGGTCAGCGCGGCGAAGAAGACTTCGAACTCGAAAGTTGGCATACCGTAATGCGCATCTTTTTTTGGCTTGTATTGATCCTTTTCAGCATCGTCACAACCAAAATCATTCACTATAGTAGCTTATGTTGGTTCCCTCTCACCTACTTTGCCGCTTATCATACCTATCGAATCCATACAAACCGAGGAACCAATTTTATCATTCAGAAATCACTCTTATTGCTGATAGGCCTATTTTGGACGGGTATTTTATGGATTTTGCCATTGGCGATTCTAAACCCAGACAAACTGACGTTAGTGGCGAAACAATTGGATAGTTTTTCAATCCAACAACTACTGAGTCCACTGTCGATGCATTGGCTACAACAAATCTCATTGTTTATCCCTGGAGCAATTGCGGTAACCGTATTTTTACCGCTAACCATTAAGAATTTCTTCCAAGAACAACTACATCCCGGTAAACTGATTTTAGCCTTCGGCGGTATCGGATTAACCGTTTACTATTTTCTGTTGCCCGTGGTATCACAAATCACCCAAGACGAATTAATCCATACTGTTCACAAAGAAACCCAAATCAATAAATTGGTGGAAACACATGGCTTTAAATCTTTCGCACTTTACTACCATGGAAAAATGCAACCCGCTGAATTTAATGGGGATTGGATGAACGATACCTTTGTGCAGAACAGAACCATCAACCAATCCTATCCAAAACAATGGGGCAAGCGTGTTTGGATAAAAGATGGCATGCCAAAAGAGTCGGCGAGATTAATTACAAAATGTAACTATATGACAGATAAGTACTTCCTATATCAATTCACCCCTATCGACACGCAGGGTGCTTATTGGGTTTGGCAGCGGAAGTAGAAAATTATTGAATTTGTAAAATTGTATTATATTGCGAGATAAGCAACCTCGAAGGGCAGAATATGAAAGAAAAGAAACGCTGTATTATCACGTCAGAATGGGAACTTGGGGCTGGAAAAATGGGTGCTAGCAATGGGCCATCATCCATTTTACAACATTTAGAATCATCCAACGAAGAAGTATTTGATGAAATCCCAGTGATTGAAATCAAATCAAACGAAATAGACAAGGCAGAGCAGTTAACTCCGTTTCTAAAAAATGGTGCCGCACTACTTGAACATCAGCACAATCTCGCTTTTTCTGTCGCCAAACAACTCAAAGAAGGCTATAGATGCATACTACTCACTGCAGATCACAGCAATGGAATCGGCGGTGTGAGCGGCCTAGCTCAGTGTGTTCCGATAGATGAAATTGGTGTGATTTGGATTGATGCGCATTTCGACTTGCACTCGCCATACACTACGCCATCGGGCAATAGCCATGGGATGACGGTTAACGCGTTACTCAACAACGACAATAAATGTCAATCCGTGCGCACGTTGGACGATACAACTATCAAACTTTGGGAACGCATAAAGTTGATCAAAGGCAATGCCGGCTTACCCCCGGAAAACCTGATTTTTGTGGATGTTCGTGATTATGAAAGTCAAGAAGCCCATTTGGTGGAGGAATCTAAAATCGCATGGATCAAACCTTCAGAAATCAACGAAAATGGCATCGACGCCTGCATCGAAAAGATTTTCGATACACTAAGTCATTGCAACTATTTGTATGTCAGTTTTGATGTCGATAGCTTAGACACCGACATCGCAAAAGCCACGGGAACCCCCGTAGACGGTGGTTTGAAATTGGAGCAAGCGCATAAACTCCTGGAAGCTTTGGTGAGTGATTCACGCACCCAATGTCTTGAAATCACAGAGTTCAACCCCGCACTGCCCCATCCAGAACTGCTTTTGCCCGCGATTGAAATATTACTTAGGCCAATCCTATAATTAGGGCTTACGATTTCCAATCAACCATTGCAAGGTATCCACGCCATCGGCAAAATCATCGAGCTGTGTGCACTGGGTATTTCCAAATGTCATTGCGTTGGCAATAGGCATATTAGAAACCGTGCACTGTAAAGCAGCACCCCACTTTACCAACTGCGAAGCAACACCCTCAACCGAATCATAAAACGAATAATTGAGCATCCCAACCGGTGCATATAACTCTGGCTTCTCTTTGGCAATCAAATACCCCGTATCAATATGTGGGTCCAAATTCATCAGCAACAACGCCCGGTGATATTCGTAATTATTCGCGTATTTGTTGTGATTCCGAATCCAATCAAAATGCACATCCCAGCACTGAAACAATGGAGTAAAATCATACCCTAAAGGCAGCATCAAATGTGTAACATTCCTGCAACCCAACCCAAAATAATCGAATACGTCGTGTCCTAGCGCAATAAAATCGGCTTCCGTCTCCGTCCCATCCAAAATCGCGACACTGTTTCGGTTGTTTCGAATCAAATGCGGGATCGACTTAAAAAATGAGGAGAAATACTTCGCCGTATTGTTACTACCCGTTGCAATGGCAACATCCAAATTTCGCAGCTGCTCAACTACCTCCACCCGCTCACTCCAGATAGAATCAATTTTGGCTGCCTCGGAAAGCCACAACTTTGGAAGAATCGTATCCTCGGACGACGTCTTTGCGAAGACTTGATAACCAGTAATCACACCCACTATCACATCGTGAAATCCCACCAATGGGATATTCCCTGCCATAATAATCCCCAAACGCTGTGATCCTAAATCCTCTGGCAATGCATAATTCCGCAACCAAGTATCAATCTTTTCAGGAATTAAGCTCTCCCGCCACTGCATTAAACTTTGGTGGACCTGCGCTTCCTCAAACCAACGGTTATGGTATTTCGCCTGTTCAATGGCAAAGACCCAGTTTTCATTGTATTCAAACTCTTCAAGTGCCTTATGCAAAGCAAGCAATGCGCGTTTCTGCCAAATCATTTCTATACAAATTTACAACCGTTCGATGTACACGTGGTGTTGAGTGATGAGGTTTATTATCTTTGTTGAGAAACAATGAAGAATTTTATCTTATTTATCGCCTTGATATTCATCAACCTTCAAGCAATTGGCCAGGCCGACAACGAGAACAGGCTAACCCCATGGCATATAGGATTCAAATTGGGCGGCAATATTTCTAAGTTCGATCCCAACGATACCTTTATTTCTAACATCACACCGAGAAACAAAATGGGCATCGCCATTGCGGGATTGGTCACCTACGATCTTCACAAAAACGTTTCCCTTGTCTCAGGCTTGAATATCACCACCCGTGGATACAGAATCGTGAACGACACAGTTGCCATCAGCAATAAAATCAAACAAACCTATGCGTCGGTTCAAGTTCCATTGGGTATATCATTTAGACAGTATCCATCGCCACATAGCGCAAGTTTTTTTAGTGAAGAAATCGGCGGAGTCTTAAACTACAGCTTTAGAAAAGACGCCAACACTCTTTACAATTCTAATAAACAACAAGTTCGCATCATCGAAACCGGTGGTAATAAATTTTACCCTATGGTTTATTTCGGATTGTTGACGGGACGCACATCGAATAAAGGAAAACGCACAGAATATGGCGTAACTTACTATCATACTTTTGGCACAGAAATCAACTTAAGGGTCTCATCAGGCGAATTCTATAACAAATCCTTCCCGCTACACTACAACGGCAGCAATTTGCAATTTACCTTTCGTTACTATTTCAATACAGGCAATTTTCAAAAGAGTAACGCATACTTTTATTAATGATGGAATTCTTAATACACTTCTTTACGGGATTGAGCCCGATGATGCAGGGGCTAGTTGGCGCTCTTTTCACGTGGTTCATTACTGCATTGGGTGCTTCTATGGTCTTCTTCATCAAAGATGTCCGTCGAGCCAACATGGACGTCCTGATGGGATTCACCGGTGGTGTAATGCTCGCCGCCAGTTTCTGGAGCTTACTCAACCCTGCCATCGGCATGGCAGAAAACCAAGGATATGGAAACATGGCTTGGTTGCCCGTAGGCATCGGATTTTTGGCCGGTGCATTCTTCCTGTTTGCCCTAGACCAATACCTACCCCACTTGCACTTAAGTAGCCCTATCGAAGAAGTAGAAGGGGTGAAAACCAACTGGAATCGTACGATATTGCTCGTTTTAGCCATCACCCTGCACAACATCCCTGAAGGACTTGCGGTAGGTGTTGCATTTGGCGCTGTGGCCGAAGGCATCCCCGGAGCAGACCTTCCCGCTGCCATCGCTTTGGCAATTGGCATAGGAATCCAAGATTTCCCCGAAGGCCTCGCCGTCGCTTTACCCCTTAGACGATTTGGCCTATCCCGCAGAAAATCATTCATGTGGGGTCAACTCTCCGGCGCAGTAGAACCCCTGGCCGCAATGCTAGGAGTGGGCTTGGTTATGATTGCAACCCCTTTGCTCCCTTATCTGTTGGCATTTGCCGCCGGAGCTATGATTTACGTAGTGGTTGAAGAAGTAATTCCTGAAAGTCAGCGAGAAGGACACACCGACAAAGCAACGCTAGGTTTGATGTTTGGGTTTGTGCTTATGATGGCACTCGATGTGGGATTGGGTTAATGTACCCGGTCGCCGCGGAGTTCCAATTTCGACATAATTTCAGCTTCCGTAATTAGCATTTCTTCCCACCGCTGCTTCACTTGATCGGCAGGTAAATAGTGCTTCGCCAAATCAATAAACATGCGATAATGGCCAGCCTCTGACACCATAAACTCATAATAAAACTTCCGCAAATATTCGTCGGCGCAATACAAACTCAATAACCTGAATCGCTCGCAAGAACGCGCCTCAACCATCGCCGAAACCAACAAATACTCCATCATCGATTGTTCCCTAGAGCCACCTTTTCTCATTTGATGATGCAAAGCACCCACGTATTCGTCTTTGCGCTGACGACCAAGTTTCATTCCGCGCTTTTTCAATTCCTTCAGCACTTTACGAAAATGACCCCATTCTTCAGCCACCAGCGGTGTAACCTCATCCACCAAACGTTCATGGTCTGAAAACTTCACGATTAAGGTCACACCCATCGTCGCCGCCTTCTGCTCACAAAAAGCATGGTCGGTCAGAATCTCTTCGATGGTCTTCTCGGCCACATTCACCCACCGAGGATCGGTTGGCAATTTGAGCCCCAACATCTTCACAGCCTCTAAATTCGCTGTCAATGTGGTATCGTGGGCGGAACGAAGTTCCGCCCCAATGCCCTCACTATCATTTTCACTTAAACTAACAGCCGCATCGTCCTCGCTGTAATATTCGTCAGAATATCCAGGATGCGAAACACTTACATGCTGCTCTTTTGGATCCATTAGCAATTTTCAATCTTGTCGACCCGCGTAGCGTGGCGTCCGCCCTCAAATTCCATATTCAAATACGCATCAACAATCGCAAATGCCTTTTCCTGACTGATAAAACGAGCTGGCAAACAAATCACATTGGCATTGTTATGCTGTTTCGCCAACGCACTAATTTCTGGCTCCCAACACAAAGCTGCTCTCACACCAGTGTGCTTATTGGCCGTGATACAAACCCCGTTTCCACTGCCACATATCAAAATGCCACAGCACGCACTTCCATCCGTAACCGCAGTAGCCACCTTGTGCGCATAATCTGGGTAATCGACACTGTCCGCAGAATCCGGACCCATGTCGGCCAATTCATACCCTTTTTCAACAAGGTATACGATCAAATCATTTTTCAATTCGAATCCTGCATGATCCGATCCCAAAGCAATGGTTTTATTGTTCATTTTCTCGATTTTTTTCAACTCTTTTGGCCACTTGGATTCCAATAAAATACAACCCCAACAAAGGTGTTCCAAGTAACAACTGACTAAACATATCTGGCGATGGTGTTGCAACCCCCGCAATTAAAAAGATGACCACGACTGCATAGCGCCAATTCTTTTTCAAAAAAGCAGAACTCACGATACCCAAACGGGCCAAGATATAAATCAACACAGGTAACTCAAATACCAACCCGGTTGCCAAACTCATAAAGGTAACAAAGCCCGTAACACTAGAAATCGTAATGATGTTTTCGATTTTTGGACTCAGTGAATAACCCAACAAAAAGTTGGAAGCCAATGGCACCAAAAAGAAATAGGCGAAAAACAATCCGGTAAAAAACAGCAGCGATACCACACCCAAACTACGTCGGGTTTTCTGAATCTCTTTCTGACTTAACGCGGGGCGAATAAAGCTCCAAACCTGATATATAATATACGGAAAAGCAGCAACAAATCCAACGACAAACGATATTTTAAAGGCACTTACGAACTGACCTTGGATCTGCTGACTTTGCATCAACAGCGGCGGAGGCGTCCAGCAAAGAGCATCGGAATTCATCAAAACATGACCGGCCTTACAGAAAAAGCGATATCCAAAAAAATCAGGACTAAATGGGCTCAGAACGATAAAATCGAACAGTTCCTCCACATAAATAAATCCAATTACAGTGCCTATCAACAGAACTACAGCCACACGAAACAAGCGCTTGCGCAACTCATCAATGTGGTCAAAAAATCCCATATTTTTCTCGTACGGGTAAACTTCTTCTGGCTGATCTAAAGGCATGAAATCTGAATCTAACGTACAATTACATCAACATACCACCACAAACAGAAAGGGTCTGCCCGGTTACGTATCCACTCATATCACTTGCCAAAAACAAACAAACATTGGCAACATCTTCTGGCGATCCACCGCGCTTCAAAGGAATAGATTCTGCCCACTGCTTGCGGACATTTTCATCCAACGCATGTGTCATTTCCGTTTCGATAAACCCTGGAGCCACCGCATTGCAACGTACATTTCTACTTCCCAATTCCTTGGCGATACTCTTTGTAAAACCAATCATTCCCGCTTTTGATGCCGCATAATTGGCCTGACCTGCGTTCCCCATCACCCCAACAACCGAAGTCATGTTGATGATACTGCCCGCACGATTTCCCAAAAAATGCTTTAAAAATGCTTTTGTAAGGTTAAAGGCCGACTTCAAATTGGTATTTATTACATCGTCCCACTGCTCTTCTGTCATTCTCAACATCAACGTATCACGCGTAATTCCGGCATTATTGATTAAACAATCAATCTTTCCAAAGTCCGCAATCACGGTCTCAGCCAACGCCATACTTTGATTAAAATTGGCTGCATCCGATTGATATCCTTTTACTTTCACGCCGTAAAGGCTTGTTAATTCTTGTTCAAAAGCCATCGCTTTCTCTACGGAAGAAGCATAGGTAAATGCAATATTGCAACCGTTTTTGGCGAAAACTTCGGCGATGCCTTTGCCAATTCCACGCGAGGCACCTGTGATCAGAGCTGTTTTTCCTTGAAGCATGCTGCGAAGATAACTTATCTTCGCGAAATGCCCCATTGGTTAGATACGGGAATTGAGTATTTAAAAGGTGTTGGTCCGCAACGGGCCGAAGCCTTAAAGAAAGAGCTCGGCATCTTTACCCTCGGCGATTTGTTAAGTCATTACCCGTTCCGCCACGAAGACCGCTCCCAAACCTATACAATTGCCTCTCTTAGGGGCGATGACGTATGGGTGCAGCTACAAGGAAGAATTCGTCCAATGGGCATCGCGGGCGCCGGCCAAGGCCGGCGCTTTGTAGCCATCCTTTCCGATGGCACCGCTGAATTGGAACTCGTCTGGTTTAAAGGCATCAACTACATCGAACGATTCCTAAAACCCGGTGAAACCTATCGCGTTTATGGAAAAATCAACAATTTCAAAGGCAAAATATCCATCGCCCACCCAGAACTCGATGTCGTAAACACCCAAAACCCCAGCCAAGCACTCACCCTAATCCCCGTTTACCCCCTCACCGAAGGACTCCGTAGAAAAAAACTGGAAAATAAATTTCTGGTCACCGCCGCCCAAAATGCCGTTAATAACCCCGGTTACGATATCCCCGAAAACCTCCCCCTCCGCATAATTCAGAAATATAAATTCATAGGCCGAAAAGAAGCCATCAAAGAACTTCACTTCCCACAAAATTTGGCGAGACTGGAAGAAGCAAAACGTCGACTCAAATTTGAAGAACTTTTCTATCTCCAACTGCGACATCTAATGCTCAAAGGATTCAGGAATCGGACCTACAAAGGATTGATTTTTGATTCAGTTGGACATTATTTCAACGAGTTTTACAATAACCACCTCCCCTTTGAACTCACAGGCGCCCAAAAAAGAGTGCTCAAAGAAATTCGAAACGACCTAAAAACGGGGTTACAGTCGAATCGATTGCTACAAGGCGATGTGGGCTCGGGAAAAACGATGGTTGCGATGCTTACGATGTTACTCGCAATCGATAATGGCTATCAAGCATGTATGATGGCACCCACAGAGATCTTGGCCACCCAACATTACTTTTCACTCCACGAATGGGTTGAAAAACTGGGACTTCGCATCGAAATACTTACCGGCTCAACGACCAAGAAAAAACGCGAAGCCTTAATATCTGACCTACAAGAAGGTAAAATCCATATCCTTGTTGGCACCCACGCCCTCATCGAGCAGGATGTCAACTACAAACAACTCGGCATGGTCATCATCGATGAACAACATCGTTTTGGTGTAGCACAACGTGCGAAACTCTGGAAGAAAGGACAAGTGCTACCGCATATTTTGGTCATGACAGCCACCCCGATTCCGAGAACTTTGGCGATGACGGTTTATGGCGACCTCGATGTGAGCGTGATTGATGAAATGCCAGTGGGTAGAAAACCGATTATCACGGTTCACCGACAAGAATCGATGCGACCTGCGATCATGGAATTTTTACGCACTGAAATCGCCAAAGGCAGACAGGTGTATTATGTTTTTCCGCTCATCGAAGACAGCGACAAGTTGGATTTAAACAGTTTGATGAGTGGATTTGATATGGTCAACGAATACCTCTCCCCGCCTCAATTCAAATACAGTATCGTTCACGGAAAACTCAAAGCAAAAGAAAAGGAATCGGCGATGAACCTGTTTAAAAATCATCAAACCGACATTTTGATTGCAACAACGGTGATTGAAGTGGGTGTGAATGTACCCAACGCGTCGGTAATGGTGATTGAAAACGCAGAACGATTTGGCTTGGCCCAGCTTCACCAGTTAAGAGGTAGAGTAGGCCGTGGAAATGAACAAAGCTATTGCGTGCTGATTACCAAACCCGGACTCAGCGAAAACGGATATAAACGTATATCTACCATGGTTAGAACCAACGACGGTTTTGAGATCGCGAAAGTGGATTTAGAATTGCGTGGCCCTGGAGAACTCGACGGAACCAAACAAAGTGGTGTACTGGAATTAAAATTGGCCGATATTCGTCACGATGAATCCATCCTCATCGCAAGCCGAGTAGAAGCCCAAGAATGGCTAGCCGCCGATGAACTTTTGGCCAATTCGGAAAGCGAACCCATCAGAAATGAACTCAAAAAAATCCCCCATCGAACGGTGTGGAGTAAAATTTCATAGATTTTTCCAAAAACAAGAACGGCATTCCACATTGCTTCAGTAATTTCACGACATCAAACTATGAATCTCTTCTCAGAAATCGGGCGATACATCATTTTCATGAAATACGTTTTCAAACGTCCAGAAAGAGGACGTGTATTTTGGTCGATGCTAACCCGAGAAATGAATCTTATCGGTATTGAATCCTTAGTTGTTGTCATCCTGATTGCATTAATCACTGGCGCAGTAACTACGGTTCAAACGGCAAGTCAGTTAGCTTCTGATTCTGGAGTGCTCCCCCCTAGTCTTTTCCCAATGGAAATCGTAGGATCTGTTGTGGGTAGTAGCTCCATACTAGAAATTGCGCCTACCATCACTTGTTTGGTTTTGGCCGGAAAAATTGGTGCCAGCATCGCTTCAGAAATTGGAAATATGCGTGTGAGTGAACAAATCGATGCGTATGAAGTAATGGGAATCAATTCAATTGGATTTGTATCGTTGCCAAAAATCTTAGCTGGAGTGATTATGATTCCTTGCTTGATCTTGGTAAGTGTTTTTTTATTGATGGTTGGTGGTCTAATCGCCGCAAAGCTTACGGGAATCATGACAATGGACCAATATGTAACTGGCTTAAGAAGTTCATTTGTCCCACATTATGTGAATGTCCTATTGGTTAAAGGCTATATTTTTTCCTTCATCATAACGAGCATGAGTGCTTTTCAAGGTTATTACACCAAAGGAGGTGCATTGGAAGTGGGAGAAGCTGGAACCAAAGCGGTAACCCGTATTTGTGTCGCCATCTTGGCCTTTGATTTGATTATCGCTAAATTATTGCTCTAATATGATTCAGCTGATAGACCTTAATAAGTATTACGAAGACAAACATGTCTTGCAAAATATCAATGCGAATTTTTACCCTGGAGTAGCAAATTTGGTGATTGGTGCCAGCGGCGGCGGAAAGAGTGTATTGGTCAAAACGATGGTCGGGCTAGAAACACCAACGAGCGGACAAGTGATGTTCGAGGAAAAAGACTACCATAACTTGGAATACGAAAATCAGCAAGCCTTGAGAAGAGAAATCGGCATGTTGTTCCAAGGAACCGCTTTATTTGATTCTTTGACTGTAGAACAGAATGTTGAATTCCCTTTGTTGATGTTCAGCGAAATGAGCAAAGAAGAGAGAATGGAACGCGTGAATCTCTGTCTGTCTAAAGTCAACCTGCACAATGCCAACCATAAAGCCCCATCTGAGATCTCTGGTGGAATGAAAAAACGTGTCGGCATCGCCAGAGCCATCGCCCTACCTATCAAGTATTTATTTTGCGATGAGCCCAATTCTGGGCTAGACCCGCTCACATCTCGTGTGATCGATGCTTTACTTCACGACATCACAAAGGAATTCGGCATAACCACGATTATCAACAGCCACGATATGAAAACCGTAAAAGACATTGGAGAGCACATCGTATTTATGCACCAAGGTCAAAAATGGTGGGAAGGCAGCAAAGAAGAATTGCCAGAAGCCCAAAAATCCAATCCCGAATTGGATGCTTTCGTGAAAGCAAGCTTTTAAGGAAGGTTCTGATCAGCCCTTCCAAGCAAACTTATGATCAGCCCTACCAAGCAAGGCTCTCATCGCCCAACTAAACAAATTACTTCTCGATTTTCACCCGCTTTAACGGCAATCGATTCGTCACGTCATTACCTAACCCCTTCACCCACGGATGCATCAATCGAATACTCTTGTCGTAATACAAAGGAATCACCGGAACTTGACTCATCAACCGAAGGTTTGCGCGAAAAATGTCGTCTAAGCGATCTTTACTCCCACCCGATTCAATCGCCTCGTATAGCGCATCAAAATCAGCATCTACGAAATGCGTGTAGTTGGGGCCATTCGGCGATAAAAATTTCTGATAAAAACAGGCCAAATAGTTCTCCGCATCGGGATAATCCGCAATCCAAGAACCGCGAAACAGCATCAACTTGCCCTCGTTTCGCAATTGACGTAACATGCCGCCCGTTTGAATATCTACTTTAATATTGATGCCAATCCTACTCCAAGCCTCCTGCAAATAGACCATCATATCCAAATAATCCGCGGTGGTTGACAGTGTAATCACAGGCTTCACCTTCATTTTGGCATAATTGCTTAACGCAAATTCGGCTTTGGCGTCCTGCATGCTATGAGTATTTGAATCTGTAAGTTCTGATTTCTGATTGGGATTCAATTGCGGAGGAACAAAACCATTTTCCCCGGGCGTTCCCAGTCCGTTGCGAAAGAAGCGAACGATGGCTTTTTTATCGACCGACAACTCCAGCGCTCTTCTGAGGTGTACATCCTGCAAATAGTTGACCTGCCCTGGCTGATCGCCCAAATAGCATCCAATGTACTCTGTATTCAAAAATGGTGTAATCAATGTCTTTAATCGCTGATTGTATTTGGGTTTCAACTGCGCATCGGCCGTGAGCAATTCATCCTTAAACGAAGATTCTAATCCATTGAAAAAATCATAAGACCCTGCCAAAAACTGCATAAACGCCGTCTGCTTATTCTTAACAAACGAAACATTGATGGCATCTAAATATGGTAACGAAACTCCAGCGCTGCCCTTCTCGTGGTAGACATCGTTTTTTCGTAGCACCAATTTGATTTGCTCCTCCCATCTTTTCAAATAAAATGGACCCGTTCCGATGGGATTTCTGGCCAAAACCGACTTTTCAGTGTTTTTATATTCCAACGGCACGATAAATCCATAATTGGTCGCCAACAAGTTCAACAGTGATGCAACTGGCCTAAGCAAGTGAATTTGGAAAATCGTATCGTTCAAAGGAACAAACACTTGACTCAAATTACTATCGATTTTATCGGCAAAAATCCAAGCCCCGGGGGATGCGGATTTAGGATCGGCGATGCGCGACAAACTAAAGGCAACATCGCGCGAATTGACCCTTCGATGGGTAACTTTTCCACCACGATCCGGAAAACAAAACTGCGCATCGCGGCGCAAATGAAAAGTGTATATTTTTTTATCCTCCGAAATTTCCCAATGATCCGAAAGCGCTGGAACGACCTGTAATTGGGGGTTTAGGTCGACGAGACCATTGAAAATCTGAGAAACAATCCAAATTTCCGACTGCGATTTTACAAATGCGGGATCCAAGGTGGTGACGGATTCATCTTCATTGTAATGAAACACCATAGAAGGAGATTTTTTATCAACATTTTTACAACCAAGAATTCCCAAAACTGTGAATAAAAGGCAAAGACCCATCGAACGAAATTCACCTCGCTTGGAGATAAATTTGTTGTCCGTCAAAAACGCAAGAGGGTCTTTTATTCCAAACATAGGTTGTTGCAATCGTCTCAGCAAATGTATGGATTACCCAAATGAATGTGCGAGGCTTGACGGAATTTGAATTAACATATCATTGACAATTTAGAACACACAACGTAAAAGAACATACAATGGGAAAAATCATCGCCATCGCAAACCAAAAAGGAGGGGTTGGAAAAACCACCACCGCAATCAATCTAGCGGCTAGCTTAGCTGTCCTAGAGTACAAAACGTTGCTGGTTGATGCCGATCCCCAAGCAAACTCTTCCTCCGGTGTAGGCTTTGACCCCAAGAACATTCGCTTGGGTTTGTATGAGTGTTTGGTGCAGGAAATCCACCCGCAGGATGTCATACTGGCCACCAATACCCCATTTTTGGACTTATTGCCTTCCAACATCGACCTAGTTGGTGCTGAAATCGAGCTGCTAGACATGCCAAATCGTGAACGCATCATGCAAGGGGTGTTAAAGTCGATCCAAGGCAACTACGATTTTATCATTGTCGATTGCTCACCTTCCTTGGGATTAATTACCACAAACGCGCTGTGTGCGGCTAATAGCGTAATCATTCCTGTTCAGTGCGAGTATTTTGCGTTGGAGGGATTGGGTAAACTATTGAATACGATTAAAATCGTTCAGAATCATTTGAACAAACACCTTGAAATCGAAGGGATATTATTAACGATGTACGATGGTCGTTTGCGTCTTTGTAACCAAGTGGTGGAAGATGTGAAAACGCATTTCCAAGACATCGTATTTGATTGCATCATACAAAGAACCACGAAGTTGGGAGAAGCGCCAAGCTTTGGCGTCCCTGTGATTCACCATGATGCGGATAGCAGAGGATCTATCAACTATTTAAACTTGGCCAAAGAAGTATTAATCAAAAACGGTCACATCAAAGCAGAAGCGGAATTGGCATGAACACTATAAAGAAAAAAGCAGGCTTGGGTCGTGGTTTGAGCGCCCTTTTAGAAAACGCAGACACCGACATCACCAGCGGTGGTGGAAGTGCTTTGGCAGGTTCTGTGTCCCTCATTCCGATTTCTAATGTTGAAGCGAACCCCTTTCAACCCCGCACCGAATTCAACCCTGAACAACTAGCGGAACTTTCGGAAAGCATAAAAGTTCACGGCGTAATTCAACCCATCACCGTCCGGAAAATGGGCTTTGATCGCTACCAACTGATTTCTGGCGAACGCAGAACGAGGGCGAGTGTTCTTGCCGGAATGACGCAAATCCCTGCGTATGTGAGGGTTGCCAACGATCAAGAAATGCTAGAAATGGCATTGATCGAAAACATCCAACGCAGTGACCTTAACGCAATTGAAGTCGCGATGAGTTATAAGCGATTGCTCGAAGAATGCAACCTAAAGCAAGAAGAATTGGGCGAGCGCGTTGGAAAAGACAGAACCACTGTCAACAATTACCTCAGATTGCTTAAGCTTCCCGAATCCATTCAATTGGGCATCAAACAAGGTCTGGTTTCGATGGGCCATGCCAGAGCCATGATCAATATGGACGATGCGGTGGATCAAATGGAGCTTTACCAGCAAATCATCACAAACAATCTAAGTGTTAGGGATGTTGAAGGCCTCGTGAAAGCAAAGAAGAATGGCAATTCCATTAATGTTTCCATGGGGGGCACCGATTGGGATCCAGAAATTGATAGAATTACTGCCGCCTTTTATGAAAAACTCAGGGCTGCAGTTCACCTCAAGACCGCAGGACGTGGCAAAGGCAAAATCATCATTTCCTACAAGAGCAAAGACGATTTAAATCGTATTTTGGGACTCATACAATCCTAATAAAACCGATGAGAGGCGGGCCATTTTCAAAACACAATTTTATTGGGCTAATACTGGCCTTCTTGATGTGTCTGCTTCCAAAATTTGTAATGGCTCAATTTGCTTATCAGCCAATTCATTTGACCGATATTTCAACTCCGGTTTTTTCGAGCCATTCCGGCGCGGTCGCATCAGGCAGTCCATATCAATCCCATTTGGTGGCCGACACACAAGTCAAGAGGTCTCATTCGCCCAAAAAAGCAACCATCATGGCCATTGCCTTACCAGGCAGCGGGCAGATTTACAATCAGAAATATTGGAAAGTCCCATTGGTGTATGCCGGATTGGGAGCCAGCGTTTGGGCTATCGGTCATTTTCGCGGTGAGATGAGGGTGCTAAACGATAGTATCTCTGGCATTTTCGGGGCGGGGAAAACCCCAAGCGCACAACTCATTGCCGATAGAGATCAGCAGCGAAGTCGGCGCGACATTGCCATTTTATGTCTTGCAGGGGTTTATATATTTCAAGTAATCGACGCCACGGTGGACGCCCATTTTTTCAAGTTCAACATCAACGAGAATATTGGCCTGCGCATTAGCCCTTCCCCATCAAGAACATTAGCCTTGCAATACAAATTCTAATACCCAATCACTGATATGTCTCGGATCGACCAAATACGCCAATTTCTTCAGGACAGTCCAAACGATTCCTTTTTGCGCTATGCATTGGCGCAGGAGTTGCAAAAACAGGGCGATGTGGTGGCGGCGAAGGAGGCTTACTTGTGGCTAACCGACAACCAACCGAGTTATGTGGCCACTTATTATCATTTGGGCAAGTTATTGATAACCCAGGGGGAAAAGGAGGCGGCCTTGGCGTGGTTCAATCTAGGGATTGAACACGCCAAGGCCGCCAAAGAATTACACGCCTTAAGCGAACTCCAAAGTGCCAAATTGGAACTGGAGTACGAAGACGATTAACAGTTATTAATCGCGACTTTGCAATTTTGCCAACAAGCGCAAAATCTCAAGATACAACCAAACCAAGGTCATCAACAACGCTACACCGGCAAACCACTCCATGTATTTTGGAGCACCCGCAGCCGATTGCTTTTCGATGAAATCAAAATCCATGATCAAATTGAAAGCGGCAATACCCGCGATCAAGGCAGAGATACCAATGGACAAAGGACTGCTTCCGTAATAGAAACTCTCCACACCAAACATTCCCATAACCATGGTGATCAAATAGAACAAGCCGACACCCATGGTGGCGAACATGATTACTTTGGTAAACATCGGCGTTGCACGCAACAATCCAGAACGGTAAGCCAACAACATTCCCACAAAAATCAACAAGGTGATACCAATTGCGTTCATCACGATGCCATCGTACATTGTGTTAAATACCAAAGAAACAGCACCCAAGAACAACCCTTCCGCTGCTGCATAAACAGGAGCCAAATAAGGAGCCCAAGC